>DAOLNX010000001.1:0-80580 GCA_035416785.1 Smithellaceae bacterium
TTGAATGGCATTCAAGAGGCCAGCAGTTCGATCCTGCTCATCTCCACCAAAATAAAAAGGGAGAAACATGCTTGTTTCTCCCTTTTTATCTGTGCGCCCGGCAGCGCGCACAGACTTGGACGGAAAAGTGTCGAACCTGACACCGGCCCTTATAAATCCTTCAGTTCCTTATTGATTTTCAAACGTTTTTCCTGAATCATCGCGGTCTTGTTGCCTTCCAACCAAGATTTCATGATTTCTTCTCTTTTGAGGTTTATCGCGACGTTTCTGTAAAGTTCTTTTTTTGCTTCAAAATCTTTCATGTCCAGGCTGCTTGTTTCCTGAAGCTTGAAAATGAATTGAATGTTATTGATTTTCAAAGGCTTTTCCGGATACGGCTTGTTCAGGGAAACGGTCAGGAGCATTTCCATGGCGTCCGGAGAAGATCCGATTTTCGGAATCTCACCGCCGGGCTGGAACCATCCGGTTTCTTGAATGTGCAAGCTTTTTTCGGTAGCCAGTTTGTCCAGACTTTCCCCTTTTTTCAATTTGTCCATCAGTGCCGCTGCCTCTGTGGTAGCGAGCCTGTCCTGTTCCTCCCGGATGTATTGCTGACGTACATCGTTTTCAATGGATTTCAATGGCGGGGTGTAGGCGGATTTTTTATCTTCCACGTAGAGCAGGAAATAACCGTCGCCGGCGGTCAGAACCTTGCTGATGTCTTTCTTTTCGAGTCCTGCCAGTTGCATAGGTAAATCCTTTATGGAAGCCAGTGCCGGCGGTGGGTTGTTCAAAGTGAAAAAATCAGCGGTTTTTATGTTCAGATGGTGCTTTGCGGCATATTGATCAAAATTCTGTTCCTGATAAATCGTGTCATGCGCTTTTTTTGCTTCTGTAAAAGCGGTTTGCATTCCCTGGTTTTTCCTGATCTCGCGAATGATTTCTGGTGAAGCTTGGACCAGGCCTAGAGGCTTGCCACTTTTGTCCTTGTAATGGTCCTTGCGGCGGTCATAATAATCGCGAATCTCTGATGGTGGGATTTCTCCGGATGCAAACATTTCTGCCCCGAAGTGAAGATATTTGATTTTGACCTGATCGGGAATGCGAAAAGCATTGTTGTTTTTCTTGAGGTAATTTTCCAGGTCGCTGGTGGTGAGATTGACCCGCCGGGCCATATCGGCGCCGGTAATCTGAACAAAACGAAGGTTGATTTTCTGATTCTGTAAGGTGTATAAATCCAGCACTTCTTGGTCGGAGACTTTGATGCCTTCTCGAATGATGCTTTCGATTTTACCCGCTGCCAGACTGATTTTTTGTCCGGCTTCAAAATCTTCAGCGGTCATTCTGTTATATCGCAATAATTGCTTATATTTACTTATGTCAAATTTCCCGTCTGTCTGCAATGCGGGGATTTTCATAATGGCCTGTCGTAACTCGTCATCCGTCACCTGAAGTTTCAGATCTCCGGCTTTGGCAATGATGATCTGGCGGTTAATCAGGTTATCGTAGGCCGCTTTCTTCAGATCCATTTTCTTGATCATGTCCTCAGTCAAAGCGCTTCCGTATCGAGCTTTGATCATATCCATCATTTTTGAATATTCATTGTGGTATTCGGTTTCACTGATAATTTTGCCGTCCATCACGGCCAGTGCGCTGGCGGTTCGCGATCCCCGATCCGTTCCGAAATAAAGAACAAATACAAAGATGATGATAGCCATAAAAACAAGCATGAACCAGCCTCGCGCATGTTTGCGGAAGAATTCCAGCATATTGTCACCCCTTTTAAGCGTATGTAATATCAAGCCAAGCTCAATTCGGCCCCTAGTAATACAGTCATATATAAATTGCAAATACATTTTAAAAATGCGTTGATTAGCCGGATGAAATACGTTATACACCGCCCAATGTAGAAATAAGTTCTATTTTTTTAAGAAAAACAGGAGGATACATGCTGTTCGATTATATTTTGGGTAAGTTTTCAAACGATTTGGCCATTGACCTGGGAACCGCCAATACTCTGGTTTATGTCAAGGGAAAGGGCATCGTTTTGAACGAACCATCCGTCGTTGCCGTGCATAAGGATCACCGGGGCATGAAAAAAGTCCTGGCGGTTGGCAATGAAGCCAAAAGCATGCTAGGAAGAACTCCCGGCAATATTGTTGCGATTCGGCCCATGCGCGACGGTGTGATTGCGGATTTTGACACAACGGAAGAAATGCTGAAGCATTTTATCTTATCGGTTCACAACCGGAAATCACTCGTGCGTCCAAGAATTATCGTTTCGGTTCCCTCGGGGATCACGCAGGTTGAACGGCGTGCCGTACGGGAGACGGTTGCGTCGGCCGGCGCCCGTGAAATTTATCTGATTGAAGAGCCCATGGCGGCAGCCATCGGTTCGGGGCTTCCCATTGCCGAGCCGACAAGTTCCATGGTAGTGGACATCGGCGGCGGCACCACGGAAGTTGCGGTGATTTCCTTGTCTGGCATTGTCTATTCCAAGTCGGCGCGTGTAGCGGGCGATAAGATTGATGAAGAGATTGTCCAGTACATGAAGCGAAAATACAGCCTGCTGATAGGCGAGAGAACCGCGGAAATCATTAAAACAGAAATCGGGTGCGCTTATCCAATGAATGAAATTAAGACGATAGACGTTAAAGGACGCGATTTGATTTCCGGCATTCCCAAAACCATCGAAACCAACTCCGAAGAAATCCGTGAAGCGATTCTGGAACCGGTGACGCTGATTGTTGATGCCATCAAAGATGCTCTGGAAAATGCTCCGCCGGAGTTGGCCGGAGATATTGTTGACCGAGGCATTGTCTTAACGGGCGGCGGTGCCCTGCTGAAAAATATCGATGTTCTGGTTCGGGAAGAAACCGGTTTGCCTGTCACCATTGCCGACGATCCCTTGTCCGCTGTCGCCCGCGGCGCGGGCATGGCTCTGGATCAGTTGGATGTGCTCAAGGAAGTCACCATTCAGGTTTGAGAGACGGTTGAACCGGTTTTTTCCGGCGTAAGATACAAGATTTTAGGAAAAAAATGTTTTTCAAGAACTATCGGACGGTCATCTTTGTCGGTGCTCTGGTTGTTGCCGCTATCGTTCTGCTTTCTTATAGTTTGACCCGGAATTCCGGCGCGTGCATCGTGAAAAATCTTGTACTGGAGGCGGCGGCGCCGGTGCAGAAGGTGTTCATCAGCCTTGTGGAAGGTGTTGAAAATGCCTGGAAGCGCTACATTTACTTGGTGGGTCTCACGGAAGAAAACCGTCATTTAAAAAAAGAAATTTCCGGACTTCAGACGGAATTGATGCTTTACAAAGAAGGTTATCTGGAATCACAAAGATTACAGAAGCTTCTGTCTTTGCAAAATGAATATCCGTTCAAATTCATTGCTGCCCGGGTCATCGGCCGGGAACAGGCGGCCCTTTTAAAATCGCTCTGGATTGATAAGGGCAGCTCCTCCGGGCTGGCGTCGGGCATGGCGGTGATTGCCCAGCCCGGAGTGGTCGGCAGGTTGACGGATGTTTCCTTTCACACTTCCCGGGTGCTTCTGCTGAGTGATGAGAATTCCAATGTAGATGTTCTGGTGCAAAGAACTCGTGCCCACGGAATTGCGCGCGGCGCAGGCGCGCGTGGTTGCACGGTTCGATACATCTCGAAGATAGATGACGTCAAACCGGGTGATTTGATTATGACATCCGGTTTGAGCAATATCTTTCCCAAGGGATTGCTGGTCGGCCGGGTCAGCAGTGTTGACCATGGAGATGTCGGTTTGTTTCTGCAAATCCGAGTCATCCCTTTTGTGAATTTTTCCACTCTGGAGGAAATCCTGGTTGTGGCTGCCGAACAACGGGTCGCATTTCAGGGGAAAAAACCTGTAAAATGATTTATTATGCATTATTGCCTTTTGCTGCTATCGGACTGGTTGTTTTGCAGACGACGCTGGCAGATATTTTTTTCTCCGGACGACTCACTCTGGAGCTGTCACTGATTGCTGTGATTTATGCCGGTTTTCGAATGGATCTCTTGCCGGGAGGAATGCTGGCGTTTATGATGGGGTTTGTTTTTGACTGTGTATCCGCAGGGCCTGTTCTGGGTCTCTTTACTTCGATTTATTTGCTGATGTTCTTGCTTTCTTTTTTTGTTTCTTTGCGGATCGCAGCGGGAAAAATGTACCTCATCGCCTTATTTAGCCTGTTTTGCGCTCTTGTCGAATCGCTGACGCTTTGGTTATTCTTTTATTATGTTTATGATATCGATAGGATAGACAGTATTCTCAACGTTTTTGTGCCGCAAATCCTGCTGGTCGGCGTTCTTTCGGTGGGTTTTTTCTCTGTTCTTCGGAAATGGGAAGGATTGATGTATGGAAAGACAGTTCAATCTCGGCAACGGACCGGCGCCGGCGGATTTCCAACAAAAGCTTAAAATTGTTGTCGTGCTGCTGGTGCTTGCCCTGACGGTTTTGCTGGTTCGCCTCTGGTATTTGCAGATGATCAAGGGGGATGAATTGAAGCTCCGTTCGGAAAGCAATGCTGTCCGTTTTCGCAATATTCAACCGATTCGTGGTTTGGTGATGGATCGCAACGGTTCGGTTCTGGTGGACAATCGCCCGTCGTTTGATGTGTTGTACATGCCGACCAAAGGCGTTAATCCTGATATGCTTTTGCAGAAAATTAAAAACATTTATGAAACGAGATCTCTGGGATTTTCTTCCGGAAATCCTTTTCCCAAAACCGTTAAACCTTATCTGCCGGTGCGTCTGGAAAAAAATGTCAGCATGGAAAAAATTGCCCTGGTGGAAACAAACGCTGTTGATCTGCCTGGAGTTTATGTGGATGTGACGCCGATCCGGATTTATCTAGATGGGGAGATTACCGCCCCGATTATCGGCTATACAGGAGAAGTGAGCAAGGAGGAACTGGAGAAGTCAGGTGAAGACTATGTGTCCGGAGATATTACAGGCAAGTATGGCATTGAAAAAATGTTTGATTCCTATATTCGTGGCCGTCGCGGCAATGAACTGGTTGAAGTGAATGCGTTTGGGAAGGTGATAAAAAATTTGGGGCGCATTGATCCGCTGTCCGGATCCAATGTTGTGCTGACGATAGATGCCAGATTGCAGAAGGCCGCATGGGAAGCCTTTTCCGGTTTTACAGGATCAGCGGTTGTGATGGACCCGCGGGACGGTTCAATTCTCGCCATGGTCAGTTTGCCTTCTTTTGATCCCAACCTGTTTTGCAACGGCATTGATCGCGAGCAGTGGCAGAAACTGCAAAAAAATCCCCTGACTCCTTTATCGAACAGAGCCATCTCCGGACAGTATCCACCCGGTTCAACCTACAAATTGATCGTGGCTGCCGCCGCCCTGGAAGAAGGAATTATTACACCTTCTACACGAATATCCTGTAATGGGTCTTTTACTTTGGGGAACCGGGTTTTTCGCTGTTGGAACAAACATGGACACGGGTCGGTGAATCTGCATCAGGCATTGGTCGGGTCGTGCGACGTCTATTTTTACACGGTGGGAAAGATGCTGGGAGTAGATAAAATTGCCGAGTATGCGAAAAGATTTGGTTTGGGTGATGTGACGGGGATTGATCTGGCTTCTGAAAAAAAAGGCCTGGTTCCCACACGGGAATGGAAATTGGCACGGATGAAACAACCCTGGCAGATTGGCGAGACCATTTCCATCTCGATTGGTCAGGGTTTTAATCTGACAACGCCGCTGCAACTGGTGAGAGCGTATGCCGCTCTGGCCAACGGAGGTACCCTATGGCGACCGCGTCTTGTTTCCCGGATCGTTATGCCTGATGGAAGTGTCGTAAAAGAATTTGTTCCCGAGAAGAAAGGAGCGATTCAGTTGCATAAGCAAACGATCGCCGTATTAAATCGTGCGCTTTGGGGTGTGGTCAACGAACCGGGTGGAACCGGCAAGGCGGCTCGTCGGCCTTACACGGATGTTTGCGGTAAAACGGGGACGTCACAAGTGATTGGATTGCCTCAGAATGAAAAGGCCCGTCGTGCGCAAAAAATTACGGCGTTTCATAAAGATCATGCATTATTTGTTTGTTATGCTCCGATGAAAAACCCCGAAATTGCGGTTGCGGTGGTTGCTGAAAATGCCGGTGGCGGTGGCGCGGTGGCCGCGCCCATTGCCCAAAAGATTCTGAATGCCTATTTTGATGGAAAAAAAGCTAAAAATCTGCCGCTGCGGCAGCCGACCGTAACTGACTCATGATTGAATAAATCACTCGACGGTTTGGGGATGGAAGAAGGAAGAAAATGATTTTTTTAAAGTATGACCGGCGCATATTTCAGAATTTTGATTGGACGTTGCTTGCCTTGGTTTTGGCGATTTGTTCTATTGGTATTATCAATATTTATTCCACCGGATTTAGCACCATGAGTGATGTTTCTCCTTTGTACCTGAAGCAGTTGCAGTGGATTGCAGTTGGTTTGCTATTCATGGTCGTCGCTTTTCTGATCGATTACCATGCCATAAATCATGCCGCCTATATCATTTATGCGGTTTCACTTTTTTCCTTGGTCTACGTTGTTGTTTTCGGTCATACAGCCAATGGTGCTCAACGTTGGATCCATTTCGGATTTTTCTTGTTTCAGCCGTCCGAACTGATGAAACTAAGCATTATCATTGCCCTGGCTCGATATTTTGATGATCACAAATCGAATGAACCCTATTTGCTTAAAGAATTATTGATTCCTTTTATCATGGTCATTATTCCTTTTGTGCTGATTTTGAAACAGCCGGATTTGGGGACAGCTCTCATTATTGCGATTATCTCAGCTTCAATGATTCTCTTTATTGGTATGAATTGGAAATCCGTAACCATTGCCGTAGTCAGTGCTGTGGTGATGATGCCGGTGGCTTGGCATTTTTTGAAAGATTATCAAAAAAATCGCCTCTTCACGTTTCTTTCTCCAGAAAGTGATCCTCTGGGGACCGGTTACCACATTATTCAATCCATGATTGCCATTGGCTCCGGGGGCTTTGTGGGCAAGGGCTTTTTAAAGGGCTCGCAAACCCAGTTAAAGTACCTTCCGGAACAGCAGACGGATTTTGTTTTTTCCGTTTTTGCCGAGGAGTGGGGTTTTGTAGGCGGGCTGGTCCTTGTGGCCCTGTTTCTGTCTTTGATTATTTGGGGATTTAAAATCGCCTTGCATTCTAAGGATTTATTGGGCACAATGCTATCGTTCGGCATTACCGCTCTGATTGCCTGGCAAATGACGATTAATATGGGAATGGTCCTGGGATTGCTGCCGGTTGTCGGAATTCCCATGCCTTTTATCAGTTATGGAGGGTCAGCCATGGTTTCTCTTTTGGCCTCCATAGGATTGCTGATGAATGTGAGTGTGCGCAGATTTCTATTGTTGCGTTGACGGAAAATCAAAATGTTCTTCAGGGAGTTCGAATATGTGGGAAAAAAAGAAGCATGACGACACGAAGGCTTTTTTAGGGAAGGGGGCTGAATTCAACGGTAAGTTGATTTTTACCGGCAATGTTCGGATTGATGGCGATTTTCAGGGTGAAATTTTTGGCCAGGGTTCTGTGGATATTGGTCAGGGTGCGCTGGTAAAAGCAAACATTAAGGTGGATAATGTTTCCATCGGTGGAGAAGTTCAGGGAACTCTGGAAATCAAGCAAAAAATCAGTATACATTCCACAGGAAAATTATTAGGTGAAGTACGAACTCCGATATTTGTCATGGAAGAAGGAGCGGTTTTTGATGGCCAGTCGCGAATGTCTGAAATTCGGGAACAAAAAAATATTTCTTTTCCTTCGGAATAATACATTTAATGACTTAATATTATGGATTATTATTGGCTTTCACAAAATCAGACCGTCGGTCATAAAAAAGCTTGACAACAAAACGGGTGTATGATTAGTAACCACTCGTCTTCGCTACTGGAACCCTTCATCACAGGGTGCAAAAAAGGCTGAAGCAAGGAAAGAATAAATTCACCTTTTTCATTAAGGTGAAAATAAAATATCAGATGTAATGAAAAAAAAGGCGAGGTAAGCTGTGGTTACCGTAATTCCAGATTTTACGCTTTTTGTTCAGATGGCCATATTCTTGGCTTTAATTTTTATTCTTAACAATCTTCTTTTCAAGCCCATTTTATCCATTATTGACCGGCGGAAAAAGCAGCTCAATGAGCTTGAAAATGAGATCAAGCTTTTTAAGGAATCGGTTGATAAAAAAGCGGCCGAATATGATGAAAAGCTGACAAACGCTAAGGCAAAAGGTTCTGATTTAAAGAAAGAAATTGTTGCCGAGGGTGCAAAGCAGGCCAAAAGTATTGTCGATGCCGTCCGCAATGAAATTCCATTGATGGCTCAGGAAGCCCAGAAAAAAATGGATACGGAAATGCAGGCGGCTCGGAATATTTTGACAGGTCAGTCTCGTCAGCTTTCACTGGAAATTGCTGAAAAAGTGCTGGGGAGGAAAGTGCAATGAAATCTTCAAAACGGTCATTCTACATTTCACTTATTCTGTCGCTCCTCATGGTGCTTTTATGTGTCGGTGTGGTTTATGCTTCGGGAGGCGCTGAAGGAGAACACCATGGCGTATCGCCGACACAACTAAAGGATTTTGGTTGGAAGGCATTGAATACAACCATTATTCTCGTTTTCTTGGGTTGGCTCTTAGTGCCGAAAATGAAAACCTTTTTCGGCGGGCGTCGTCAGGAGATCAAGGAGTCTTTAGAAAATGCAAGTATTCAGAAAGCTGAAGCTGAAAAACAGTATCGGGAATACGCAGAAAAGATCGATAAGGCCTCTCTTGAAATTGACGGCATTTTTGAAATGATTAAAGCTCAAGGTGTCGTGGAAAAGCAAAAGTTGATTGAAGATGCGGAAAAGGTGGCGTTGAAGATGAAAGAGGACGCGCAGGCGCGCTTGGAGCAGGAATTGAAAAAAGCTTCCGGACAGCTGCGCAGTGAGGCGGTAGCGCTCTCTGTTTCGATGGCGGAAGAAATCTTAAAAAAGAATATTACGGCAAAAGACCATGAAAACATGGTCAAGGAATACATGGATAAGGTGGTGAACAAACATTGATCAGCAATATTTCAAAACGCTATGCTCGCGCATTTTTTGAGATTGCCGAGGAAGAAAAAAAACTGGAGCAATATTATAATGAACTCCATAGCTTTTCTTCAATTGTCACGCAAAACAAGGATTTAGAAAGTTTCTTGGCCAATCCGATTTTTGAACAGGACGTGAAAAAGAAAGTGCTGGAACAGATTATCGGCAAGCTTTCACTTTCTCCAATGACGGTAAATTTTCTGAAACTGCTTACGGACAAAAACAGGATTAACGTTTTGCCGGATATTGAAATCTGCTACCGACTGTTGATGGATGAGACGCTTAAGAAAGTCCGTGTGACATTAAAGACAGCTTTTCCTCTTTCCGATGATCTGCAAAAATATATTGTAGAAAATCTGAAAAAAATGACAGGACAGGAAATTGAAGTGACATTGGAAGATGACAAGAACCTGTTGGGTGGTATTGTTATTGGCGTTGGTGATACTCTTTATGACGGCAGCATCAAAAACCAATTGAATAATATGAGGAATCTCTTAGGGGAGGCAAGATAAGACATGGAAGCAATCAGGGCGGAAGAAATCAGTCAAATCATTTCTGAGCAAATTAAGAGCTATGAAAAAAAGCTGGACATAAGCGAAACAGGGACAGTCTTGTCCGTCGGCGACGGTATTGCGCGAGTATACGGTGTGCAAAACGCCATGGTCATGGAACTTCTTGAGTTTCCGGGGGGCATTTTAGGGATGGTTCTCAACCTGGAAGCCGATAACGTTGGTGTTGCCGTTCTTGGAGAGGTAACCCACATTAAAGAAGGCGATATTGTAAAAAGAACGGGAAAGATTGCTCAGGTGCCCGTCGGTGAAGAATTACTTGGCCGGGTTATTGATGCAACGGGTGCTCCTCTGGACGGCAAAGGACCAATTAATGCGAAAGAATTCCGCCGTATTGAAATGGTTGCACCCGGTGTGATCGCACGCCAGCCCGTTAATGAACCCATGTATACAGGGCTGAAAGCAATTGATGCCATGACTCCGATTGGACGAGGGCAGAGAGAGCTTGTCATTGGAGATCGCCAGATTGGTAAAACCGCAATTTGTGTTGATGCCATCATTCGGCAGAAAAATACGGGCGTGAAATGTATCTACGTAGCCATTGGACAGAAAAAATCAACGGTAGCACAGGTGGTAGAAAGACTGAAACAAAATGATGCGCTTTCTTACACGTGCATTGTCGCTGGCTGTGCCTCCGATCCTGCAACTCTTCAGTATATCGCCGCGTATGCCGGATGCAGTATTGGTGAATATTTCCGAGATAAGAGCCAGGATGCATTGATCATTTATGATGATTTGTCCAAGCAGGCAGTCGCGTATCGACAGATTTCGCTCCTACTCCGTCGTCCGCCCGGACGTGAAGCCTATCCTGGTGATATTTTCTATAATCATTCCCGCCTGCTGGAAAGGTCAGCACGCGTCAGCAAGGAGTTGGGTGGCGGTTCACTTACAGCCCTGCCCATTATTGAAACACAGGCGGGTGACGTTTCAGCTTACATTCCCACGAATGTTATTTCTATTACCGATGGACAGGTCTACTTAGAGCCAAGTTTGTTTTTCTCCGGCATCCGACCGGCGATCAACGTTGGTTTGTCAGTATCCCGCGTTGGTGGTGCTGCACAGGTAAAAGCCATGAAGCAGGTTGCTGGAACTTTAAAACTGGATCTTGCTCAGTATCGAGAACTGGCGGCTTTTGCGCAGTTCGGATCAGATTTGGACAAATCTACACAGGCGCAGTTGGATCGAGGGGTACGTCTTGTTGAATTGCTGAAGCAACCTCAGTATCAGCCGATGTCGCTGGGGCAGGAAATTGTGGTGCTGTTTGCAGGAACAAGAGGATTTATTGATAAAGTCGACGTAAGTAAAGTTCAGTCATACGAAAAGCAGTTGTTGAGTTTCGTGGAAAGTAAACACACAGATATTCTGAAAGAAATTGAAGATAAAAAGGTGATTTCACCCGAACTGGAAAAGAAGATGAAGGACATATTGACGTCCTTTGAATCTGTGTTTGTAGCCGAATAAAGTAAAAATAAACAGTTGAGGAGAATTATCTGTGGCCTCGCTTAAAGACATAAAAAGAAAAGTAACTGCGGTTCAAAAGACGAAGCAAATCACTCGAGCCATGAACATGGTAGCGGCGTCAAAATTTAAGTCGGCGCAATTAAGGATGGAAAATTTCCGGCCTTACGCTGGCAAATTCATGGATGTTCTCAATAGCGTGGCATTGCGTGTGGATAGTTCATCTCATCCATTGCTTGCCGTTCGCGATCCCAAGAAGATTCGTGTAATCTGCATGACATCCGACCGTGGGCTTTGCGGAGGCTTCAATACAAACTTGATCAAGGCGACGGAAAAATTCATCAAAGAGAAGACGAAGGAAGGCAAAGAAGTCGGTCTCATCAATGTCGGAAGGAAAGGTAGAGATTTTTTCCGAAAGAAAGCCAATATCGTTGCGCAAAAAACGGATGTATTGAGTAAATTTGACATGACGCTGGCGGTTTCGATTGCAGATGAAGTCATTACGCCTTTCGTCAAGGAAGAGTACGACGAACTATATCTGATCTACAATCAGTTTATGAATGTATCCGTCCAGAAGCCGAGTGTGGTTCGCTTGTTTCCATTACCCTCCATCGGTCAAGAGGCAGACGTTGAAGGTGATAAACGACTGGATTATACGTATGAGCCGTCCGATGAAGTGCTACTGCACAAGCTTTTGCCGATGTACGTGCATGTTCTTGTTTACCGGGCACTGCTGGAAACATCTGCAGGTGAAAATGGCGCAAGAATGGCGGCAATGGATAATGCAACAAGCAATTGTGAAGAACTGATCAGTAGTTTGACTCTGAAGATGAATAAGGCAAGACAGGCAGCAATCACGGCCGAGTTGATGGATATTGTCGGTGGTACTGAGGCTTTGGCGAAGGGTTAATTTTTCTGTGGCGATGTGCCGCATGTAAAATATATTAATGCGACTATTGGTAAGGAGATAGTTATGAATATCGGAAAAATTGTTCAGGTTATTGGTCCCGTTGTTGACGTTGCTTTTGAAGAGGGGAAACTTCCCAGCATTTTAAATGCAATTTTAATTACTAACCCTGCGATTAACGACAATGAAGATAACCTGGTTGTCGAAGTGGCGCAGCATTTGGGAGACAACGTTGTCCGTTGTATCGCCATGGATGTTACGGATGGTTTGGTCCGCGGCATGCAATGCAAAGATACGGGAGCGGCGATTACTGTTCCCGTCGGCAAATCCTGCCTTGGTAGAATTCAGAACGTTGTGGGTCGTCCCGTGGATGGCTTAGGGCCCATCAATGCCGATACTAAAATGCCTATTCATAGACTTTCACCAACTTTTCTTGAGCAGGACACGTCCGTGCATGTTTTGGAAACAGGCGTAAAAGTTATTGATCTGTTGGTCCCATTTCCGCGTGGAGGAAAAATGGGAATGTTCGGTGGAGCAGGCGTAGGGAAAACAGTCGTTATGATGGAAATGATCCATAATATCGCCATGCATCACGGTGGAATATCCGTCTTCGCAGGCGTCGGAGAAAGAACCCGTGAAGGAAATGACCTGTACCGTGAAATGCTAGAATCCGGAGTTATTAAACAGGCAGCTTTGATTTACGGACAGATGACGGAACCCCCCGGAGCCCGTGCAAGAATTTCTCTAACGGCTCTGGCCAACGCAGAGTATTTCCGTGATGTGGAAGGTCAGGACGTGCTCTTGTTTGTTGACAATATCTTCCGATTCACGCAGGCAGGTTCTGAAGTTTCTGCTCTGCTGGGGCGTATGCCTTCGGCGGTCGGTTACCAGCCTACCCTTGCATGCGATCTTGGGGAATTGCAGGAAAGAATTACATCAACAAATAAGGGGTCCATTACAGCTGTTCAGTGCGTATACGTTCCCGCTGACGACTTAACCGACCCTGCACCGGCAACAACATTTGCCCATTTGGATGGAACAGTCGTTTTGTCCCGTCCGATTGCAGAACTAGGTATTTATCCTGCCGTGGATCCGCTGGATTCGACCTCCCGTATTCTTGATCCGAACGTGATCGGGCAGGAGCATTATCAGGTAGCTCGTCAGGTTCAGGTGACTCTCCAGAAATATAAGGATCTTCAGGATATTATTGCCATTCTGGGTATGGATGAACTTTCGGAATCTGACAAATTGACCGTTAGCAGGGCAAGAAAAATTCAAAGATTCCTATCGCAGCCATTCTTTGTCGCAGCTCAATTTACAGGAACCGAAGGCAAGTTTGTTTCCGTTCCTGACACAGTAAGAGGATTCAAAGAAATTCTTGAAGGAAAACATGACGATTTGCCGGAGCAGGCTTTCTACATGGTTGGCGGCATAGAAGAAGCGATAGAAAAAGCGCAAAAGCTATCCTGATAAGCGAGGCATGTAATGGCTGAAGAATTAATTCTTGAAGTAGTTACACCGGAGAAAATTGTTTATTCCGGAAAAGTAGATGAAGTGACGATTCCAGGAACCGAAGGCGAATTTGGTGTTTTACGAGGACACGAGCCTTTTTTAACATCTGTGGACATTGGAGAACTTTATTACCTGCTGGATGGTAAAAAAACGAATTATGCCGTCAATACCGGATATGCAGAAGTAACGGCAAGTAAAGTTACGGTATTGATCGAGACAGCTGAGCGGTCAGATGCCATAGACAGGGATAGAGCGCAAAGAGCAAAAGAAAAGGCGGAGGCCGCTTTGGCTCAGTTAACAAAAGAGCATGATGACTATGAAAAAGTTCGTTTGTCCCTGGCGAGAGCCATAAACAGGATCAGTGTATCGGAAAAATCCATGCCAATGTGAAATATCCAGAAAAAGGAAAAGGCAGCTTTGAACAGGAGCTGCCTTTTTTTTTCCTTATTGCAGGTGCTTTTTTATTTGGCAGAAATATCAACGATCTGAAAATTTCGCGTTCCCCCAGGAGTTTTTACGACAATTTCATTATCAATGCTTTTTCCAATCAATGCTTTACCGATTGGCGAAGTTACGGATATTTTATTTTGATTAATGTCTGATTCAAAGGGGCCAACCAACTGATATTTGATTTCCTCTCCGCCGTCTGTGTCGGCTATGGTCACATAGCATCCAAAAACAACTTTTCCAGTGACTTTTCCCGATAAGGTGATGACGTTGCATGAAGCGAGATTGTTTTCAATTTCCTGTGATTTCCCGTATAGATATGACTGACGTTCCTTTGCTGCGGTGTATTCTGCATTTTCGGAAAGGTCTCCATGCGCACGTGCAACTTCGATATCACGAACATTTTCAGGAATGGAGATGTTTTTAATGAAATCCAACTCCTTTTTTAATTTTTCGAATCCTTCTTTTGTAATTGGTATCTTATCCATAAATTCTCCTGATAATTCTTAACAGTATTTCATTAAGCGTATATGCCCACAGAACGAAGTATTTCTATAATCTGGCTCTTTTCTAATCGAGATGAAATGTCCTGTCAAGAAACATATTTCATTGTATGAAGAAAGAAGATTACATAGAGAAGGAAAAGGGAAAACCCGAATTATGGGCCAAACATTGTGTTATTGGATGACTTATGCTAGTCAATGACGGTCCTTCAAGGAAAGGAAATATTTTTACGCATGCTTGATGTCTATGATCGGGAAATTAATTATTTGAGGGTTTCCATAACTGATCGCTGCAATCTGCGCTGCACGTATTGCCGTCCAAAAGAAGGAATTTCTCTCAAAGGTCATTACGACATTTTGCGGTATGAGGACATTATCCGTGTCGTTTATCAGTCCGTTAAGCTTGGATTTATCAAGATCAGGTTAACTGGCGGCGAACCCCTGGTTCGACGAGGCTTTGTAGAATTCGCAACGGAGTTGAGAAAAATAGCAGGCCTTCAGGACATCAGCCTTACGACCAACGGTATTTTGCTGGAGCAATATGCGGAAGATATTTATCGTGCAGGAATAACTAGAATCAATATCAGCCTGGATTCACTCAATAAAGATAAATATTTTCAGATTACCGGAGGGGGGGATATTGAGAACGTTTTTCGAGGGATTGCGGCTGCTGAAAAAGCAGGTTTTTCTCCGATTAAAATCAATGCGGTTTTGATCAATGGAATTAATGATGACGAAGTTCTGAAAGCTGTGGAATGGGCTGTGAAAAAACCTTTTCAGATTCGGTTTATTGAAATGATGCCAGTTAGTGAGGTTTATGAACATCAGAAAGAGAATTTTCTTTCTACAGATCAGCTTCTCCAACAAATCGAAGAACACTTTGAGTTGGAACCCCAATTCGGTAAGAAAGAAAAATTCGATGGACCGGCACGCATCTATAAAATAAAAGGCGGTTTTGGGGAAATTGGTTTTATCAATCCGGTCAGTAATCATTTCTGTGCGACTTGCAACAGATTGCGTCTGACGGCTGACGGTAAACTTCGGGCCTGTCTTTTAAAGGATGAAGAAGTTGATTTAAAAGCGGCTCTCGAACGCGGTTGTGGGGATGATGAATTATCAGACCTGATTCGGCAGGCAATTCGCCTAAAGCCCAAGCAACATGATCTGGATTGTTCAGACAAACACAGAAAAAAATGTACACGAGATATGTCCGACATTGGTGGCTGAATTAAGTATTTTCGAAATGACCAAAATGGTATTATTTAGATGCCATTTTCGTCTGTACCGATACAGGAGCCGCAACTTTGCAAACAGTATTCAGTCAGTTCATATCTTCGCGTCAGGAGACGATCGTCCTTGAGATGGTGAAGCCTTTGGCAGGCGAATCTTTGCTGCACGTAGGCTGTGGAGCGGGAGAGCTTGCGAGATTATTTCAACTGAAAAAGTGTCTGGTCACGGGCCTGGATGCATCCCCGGATTTGTTGGCGAAAGCGCGCATGAATTTGGGCGTTCAATGTGAGCTGGTTGAGGGAGATATTGAGAATCTTCCTTTTTCCGACAATGAGTATGACGTTACCGTGATCATCTTCCGACCGGGTATTATGGGCGATCCATACAAAGCCATAGCAGAGGCCGTCAGAGTCAGCCGCAAACGAGTTTTTATCGGTTTTTACAACAGGCATTCCTTTGTTGGAACAGAACAGGCGATACGGGAGTTTTTGGGAGTTCCTGCTGATTCAGCGATGCGTTTCTTCGGGATTGGCGAAATGAAATTCATGGTTAACCAAATCATGGGCAATTCACATCTTACTTGGGGATCGGTGCTTTGCCTTCCTGTGCCCTTTTGCAGGATTTTTTCAGAAGTGGAGGAATTGTTTCCCATGAAGAATAATCCTTTGGGTGCGTTTGCCGGCATCGTTTTTCCTGTCTACTATACATATCGAACGCTGCAAAAACCCCTGCTTTCGAAGCTGGATTTAAAAGCAGGAGCGTCCGTGACGGTTCCGGAAACGGTAAGAAATATGCTTAGAAAGGGTAACGGATGATTCGAGAAGCGCTGCTTTACTGTAAACTGGAGAATCAACGTGTGCAGTGTGGAGTTTGTGCTCATCGCTGCATTATCCATACGGGTCGCCGCGGGTTATGTGGGGTACGTGAAAATAAAAATGGGAAGTTGTATTCTCTGGTTTTCGGGACACTGATTGCAGAGCATATTGATCCTATAGAAAAAAAACCATTTTTTCATGTTTTGCCGGGATCGTTCTCCTATTCCGTCGCTACGGTCGGTTGCAATTTCCGTTGCGGTTTCTGCCAGAATTCAGAAATATCCCAGATGCCTTCTTCCACGATGATGATTATGGGGGAAGACACGGATCCGGAAACGATGGTTAGGCGCGCCATAGGAAATCATTGCCAGACGATTTCCTATACTTATACAGAGCCAACGGTTTATCTGGAAACTGTTTTTGAAACAGCGAAGATCGCCTGTGAAAGAGGATTGAGAAACATTCTGGTGACGAACGGGTTCATGACAACTGAAGCTATCGATATCATTGCTCCTTATGTTTGTGCTGCGAATGTGGATTTGAAGTCTTTTCGGGAAGATTTTTATAAGAAACATTGCAGCGGAAGACTTTCCCCGGTGTTGGACAGCTTAAAGAAAATGAAACAGATGGGGATTTGGCTGGAAATCACGACGCTTCTCATTCCCGGATTGAACGATACAGACGAGGAATTAAATGAAATTGCTTCATTTATCGCCAATTTAGGGGTGGAGACTCCCTGGCATATCAGCAGATTTCATCCGCAATTCAAAATGCTCGACAGAACAGTGACACCGGTTGCCTCCCTGCATCGCGCCTGCCGGATTGGGAAAGATGCAGGCCTGAATTACGTCTATAGCGGAAATGTTCCTGGAGACGAATGGGAAAACACCTACTGTGCAAATTGCGGGCATCTTCTTATACAGCGTTGTGGCTTCAGCATCCTGCAGAATCATCTTTTGGAAAATGCATGTGTTCAATGTGGGCGAAAAGCGGAGGGTATTTTTTAGACCGTTATGTAAGCGTGAACCACATGTTGGGAACGTAAAATTGCTGAATCTTCCCCGCTGCTCCTATTGGGTAGTGAGGATTTCATTTCCAGATATCTTTAATATAACGCTATATGTTGTGGTATAGTTTTCTTACAATACATTTTGTTGTATTTTTTCTTTACAAAGGATGGTTGTTTTGTTAGGGTCACCGCAAATTGAAACAATTTGGTTGATACGGGAATATGAAACTGAAACGATTGGAAATAACGGGTTTTAAATCTTTTCGAGATAAAATAATTGTAGACTTTTCGCAAGGCGTCAATGCGATTGTTGGACCAAACGGTTGCGGGAAGTCTAACGTGGTGGATGCGATTCGCTGGGTTATGGGGGAGCAGCGTGTCAAGGCACTGCGTGGAAAAAAGATGGACGATGTCGTTTTCAACGGCAGTGAAGATGCCGCTGCGGTGAGCATGGCGGAAGTTGTCATGACACTGGCGGTGGGAAATGCGTCAGGCTTTCCGGGGGCCTATAGTGAATTGTCGGAGGTGTCCATTTCTAGGAAAGTCATTCTTGATGGTGAAAGTGAATATTGCATCAACCGAGTGCCCTGCCGTCTGCTGGATGTGAAAGAATTTTTTATGGGAACGGGAATCGGAGCCAGGACGTATTCACTGGTCGAGCAGGGATCTGTGGCGACGTTGGTGGAAGCGAAGCCTGAAGACCGCCGCTTGTTTATTGAAGATGCTGCTGGCGTTTCCAAATACAAAAGCCGAAAAGAGCAGGCAGTTCGCAAAATGGAAGCCACCAAGCAGAACCTCGATCGTCTCAATGACGTTCACAAGGAGGTGAAGCAAAGACTGAATGCGATCACGCGTCAAGCGAAAAAGGCTGAACAGTACAAAACACTCAAACAGCGCCTTCGGGAAACGGAACTGGCCTTGTCCTGTCATGCGTATGCGGAACTAGCTGATAAAAGAAGTCTTCTGCAAATTGAACGTGAGCAACTATCCAATCAGACACAAGCTGCCAGAGCGCAGGTGGAGGTAAGAGAATCCGCTCTCTCGGAGAAGAAAGCAATACTATTGGAAAACGATGAGCTTCTCAGTCGTCGTCAGGCCGAGCTTTACGAACAAAAGAATTTCATCAATATCAAAGAAAAGAATGTGGAATTCTCCCGCCGACGGGTCGCAGAAGCGACGGAGCGCAAACAGAAAAATCAAGCAGAAATTCATTTCATGGAGCAAAGGAAATCCAATCTGCTGTCAGAAATGGAAACCTTGCGGAAAAGATCAGCCGATGCTGAAGGCCGGATGGAGCAGCTCCAGTCGGAATTGCAGGAAGGCCAGTGTCTCGTTCAGGGGCTCCTGGATGCGGACAAGGAAAACAACCTTCGTCTGGAAGAACATAAGATCCGCTATCTCGACGTCATGCAGGATTTGGCGAAATTCAATAATGGAATTTCCAGCCTGAAAAAGAATATGGAGGATTTCAAGAAGCGCGAAGAACGGGAAATCCGCGAAATTGAGCAGGATAGAGCCAGACATGCTGAATTAACCGATAAACTACAGATTCTGACAAGCGGATTGGCGACGGAAGAAGAAGAATTTCTGTCTCTGGTGAACCAGAAAGAAATTCTGGCTGATGAACAGGAAAAGGCCAAGTTCGATCTGCAGACGGTTGACGAGAGAATTTCGCAAATTAAGGAAGAGATGGGGGGTAAGTCGTCCCGTTTGCAGTCTTTGTCGGAATTTCAGTCTGCATTCAAATGGTCCAATGATGGGGTTAGAAAGGTTATTGAATCGCAGGAAGGGCCGGATACGTTTTATGGTGTTGTTGCCGATCATCTCAATGTGCCACGCGAATACGAACCGGCGGTGGAGGCCGTGCTGGGAGAAAAACTGCAATATGTGGTTGTGAAAAATCAGGAAGAGGGCGTGCGCGCCATTGATTTCTTGAAAAATCATCAGTTGGGGCGCGGCAGTTTTGTTCCGGTGGAACTGCGTGCCGGCTATGCGGAAACTTACACGGCGGAGCATCTTGTGGAAGCAGAGCCCCTGCTGCGTAAAGTGGCGATAAAAAACGAATTCAGAAAAATTGCCGATTGCCTGCTGGGTGATGTGCTGCTGACTCCGTCGTTGGAAAGCGGCGTCAATCTTTGGAAGAAAAACGGATTCCGTGGAACGTTTGTAACGCCGGAGGGAGATACAATCAGTCCGCACGGCGTACTGACTGGCGGCAGCGGCGCTGCGGTCGAGAAAAGCCTGCTGGCCACAAAAAGAGAAATTGCCGAGTTGGAAACGGATGTTTCCCGTCTTTCATCTGAACTGCAGGAAAATATTCAGGAAAAGAAAAAGTTAACTTCTTTGATTACCCGCTGGGAGGAAGAACTTTCGGGCCTGAAAAACCGTGCGCACCGTCTGGAAATTGATATTAGTGGCCGGAAAAAAGATATTGAGCGTTTTGAAGATGAAGCAGGACGTTTAAGGCAGAGACTTTCTGTTCTTGAATTTAACCGCCAAAACATTCAGGCGGAAGAAAGTCAGGCCAGACAAAAACTGCAGGAGATTCAAGAGGAAGTGACCCGGAAGGAGGCATCGGAAAAAGAACTCAACGAAATCATTTCCGCATTGAACAGTCGTCGTCAGCAGTCCCGTTCGGCCATAGATGCTCAGGAACGGCTTCTGACCGAAAAGAAAGTGATGTTGGCTTCGCTGGCCGAAAAAAAGGAAGCGGATTTGAGAGCGGTTACACGCCTGCAGCATGATTTGCAGGCCAATGAAACTGAATCCACAAGAAAAAAGCAGGAAATTTCCGCCAGTGATCAACAGATTGCCGATTTGTCCGCCGCCATGACCTCGGATGCGATGGAACTTCAGGAATTGTACCAGAAGCTCGCTTTGTCTGAGACTGTTTTAACGGAGATGAAAGAAAAGCGAACCCGGGAAGACGAACAGATGAAGATTCAGGAAAATGAAATACGCAGCATCAAGAAAGTTTCCGATGATCTGCAAAAGCAACTCAACGAGCTGGAGATGCAATGCCGAGAAACGGCTCTGACGGTTGAGAACCTTCAAAAAGCCGTGCAAGAGAAGCATCAGGCGGATCTGTCTTCTCTCATGATCGATTTTACCGGTATGGAAAGTGACAAAATTGTCGAACTGGAAGCACTTCTCGAAAAAGACCGCCAGAGTCTTGAAAATTTCGGTGAAGTGAACCTGTTGGCCATCAATGAATACGCGGCTCTGGATGAACGTAATCAGTTTTTAACAACACAGTTGGCCGATCTCCATGAATCCCTATCATCTCTGCAACGAACGATTGCCCGGATTAATAAAATATCCCGTGAAAGGTTTGCCGAAACCTTTGCCGCCATCAACCTGTGTTTTAAGGAAACCTTTGCTCGTATTTTCCCCGGTGGTCGCGGCGAACTCTTGCTGACGGATGAGAATGACCTCCTGGAAACCGGCGTGGATATCAATATTCAGATTCCGGGTAAAAAAGCGCAGAGTGTCAGCTTGCTGTCCGGTGGTGAAAAATCCCTGGCGGCCATCGCGCTGATATTTGCCATTTTACAGTATCGTCCGACGCCTTTCCTGATTCTGGATGAAGTGGATGCTGCTCTGGATGACGCGAATACCAATCTGATCAATCATCTGATCCGGGATGTTTCTGAAAAATCCCAGGTCATCATGATCACGCATAATAAAAGCACAATGGAAGTGGCCGATACGCTTTTTGGTGTGACCATGCAGAAAAAGGGCATTTCGTCCCTGGTTTCGGTCAGTTTGAACTGACGCTTCTTCAGGGTGGTGTGAAAGCAAACAAGTCTTTTTCGCATGCCCGGTTTCTCTGTTCTTTCTTTGCACAATCCATTTCTTTACTTTGGTAGAAAAAATCGCTATGAGTGGCCGGAACGTGAAAAAGAAGCATTTGGTAAACTGCCGAGAGCTTCTGAACGGTTGAAGATATGAGGAAAGGATCTGGAAAAAAGTGGGCTTATTCGACAAAATCAAAGCGGGACTGAGCAGAACGCGAGAAGGTTTGACCAAGACGCGCGAGGTTCTGACCAAAAGTCTGGATCAGCTTGTTTTTGGCAAAAGAGTGCTGGATCAGGCGCTTTTTGATGAGTTGGAAGAGATCATGATTTCGGCGGACATGGGTCCGCAGTTTACGTACGATCTGATTGATGATGTCAAGCAGCGTGTCAAACGCAAGGAACTCCATGACGCCTCGCAGATCAAAAAAGTTCTGCAGGAAAGAATGATGGCGATTTTGCAAACGATGGAAAAACCTCTGGTGATTCCGCCAGATCGTCCCTTTGTCATCATGGCGGTCGGTGTCAATGGTAGCGGTAAAACAACGACGATTGGAAAGTTATCCAATATTCTGTGCCAGGATGGTTATCCGATATTATTGGTGGCCGCTGACACATTTCGGGCGGCAGCCATTGAACAGCTGGAAGTTTGGGGTACTCGCGTGGGTGTGCCTGTAATCAAACAAAAGATGAATTCAGATCCCGCCGCGGTGGTTTTTGATGCCATTGGCAAGATTAAAGCCGGTTTTAACGGGGTTGTCATCGTGGATACGGCAGGTCGGCTGCATACACGGACCAATCTTATGGAAGAATTGAAAAAAGTGAGAAGAGTGATCAGCAAAGAACTGCCGGGTGCTCCCCACGAGATATTGCTGGTTCTGGACGCCACCACCGGTCAGAATGCCGTTATGCAGGCAAAAATGTTCAAGGAAGACATCGGGGCTACAGGTATCGTACTGACCAAGCTTGATGGAACCTCCAAGGGGGGCGTTGTTATCCGAATTGCCAGTGAACTGGGCTTGCCGGTGCGCTTTATCGGGGTGGGTGAAAAACTGGATGATTTGAGAGTATTCGACAGCAAAGAATTCACGGCCGCCCTGTTGGACGATAATATTTTTGATGACCAGAACAAATGACAAACAGGATATTTGCCATTGGCGACATTCATGGCTGCCACGAAAAGCTCCATTACCTTTTGCGACGCATTCCTGCCGATCCGGATTCAGATGAACTAATCTTTATTGGCGATTATATTGACCGTGCAGTCGGCGGTCCCGAGGTGGTTCGTTGTGTTTTAGAGCTTTGCAGGAGTTTTCGCCGTGTGGTGTGTCTTTGTGGCAACCATGAATCCATGCTGCTGAACTATCTGAAAGGCATTGACGAAGATCTTTATCTTGCCAACGGCGGTGTGGCGACGCTGAAAGCATACGGCATCAAATCTTCAGATGCCATGCACGAAAGAATCGCCCGGATTCCCGAGGAGCATATGCGCTTTTTCAAGACACTGATGCCCTATTATGAAACAGAACGATTTATTTTTGTGCATGCTGGTCTTTTACCCGGAAGACCGCTTTCCAGTCAATCTGAATATGACATGCAGTGGATTCGACAGGAATTTATCGAGTCCCGGTATCATTTTGGGAAGAGAGTGGTTTTTGGCCATACCCGTTTATCGGAGCCTTTGGTGGCGGAGAATAAAATCGGCATCGATACTGGTGCTGTTTACGGGGGAAAACTGACGTGTGTGGAGTTGCCTTCCATTAGATTTTATCAGGTCTGAACATGATCGAATGTGTTCCGAATTTCAGCGAAGGACGTGATTGGAAAATTATCGAGGCCATTGCCGGTGTTCTGAAGAAATTTTCCGGAATTCGTCTGATGAACTACAGTGGCGATGACGATCATAATCGGAGTGTATTCACTTTTCTGGGGAATCAGGAAGATATTGTGGAAGCGGCATTGCGCGCATCAGACAAAGCGCTGGATTTGATTGATATGCGTGCGCAGACCGGTGTTCATCCGCGTTTGGGTGCTGTGGATGTCGTGCCGTTTGTTCCATTGGGCAGAACAAAAATGGAAGAGGCGATAGATGCCGCCCATCTTTTTGGAAGGCAATTTTATGAGCGTTTTGGCGTGCCTGTTTATTACTATGGTTTTGCTGCATTGAATTCCGGACGCCGTGAGCTGGCTCATGTTCGGAGAGGCGGATATGAGAAACTGGCCGAAAAAATGGCCAATGCCGAGGATACTCCGGATGTCGGAAAACCTGTATGGAGACCAGAGTCCGGCGCTACGGCGGTGGGTGCGCGCGATGTGCTGGTGGCTTTCAATATCAATCTGAAAAGTGATGATTTACGCCTGGCGCAAAAAATCGCATCGCTTATCCGGGAAAAAAACGGCGGATTGCGATCTGTGCGCGCCATTGGCGTTTTTTTAGAAAGCAGGCGTCTGGCGCAGGTTTCCATTAATCTGATTCAGTGCCGCGAAACTTCCCTCCAAACGATTTATGACCGGGTGGAGGCTTTATCTGCGGAGCGAGGCGTCGAGATTTTGGAATCGGAACTGATTGGTCTGGCGCCGAAATGCGCTTTTTCCGGAACGACGCCGGAAAAATTGAAACTGACTGGTTTTGATTCGAGCCGTTTACTGGAAACCCATTTACAGGATATGGAAATTCTCGAAAACACGAAATGTTTTTGTTGACTTCTCGGCATTTTTTTCATTAATTTTTTCCAGGAAGGAACCTGCCCATGATGGACATTGAATCACTGATTCCGCATCGGGAACCCATTCGAATCATCACGGAAGTGATCGAAGTGACCGAAGACAACGGCATTGCCGCCGCTGTGGTGAATGAGCGGTGGCCCTTATATGATGGAAAGGGAGTTCAGGCGATTGTCCTTCTGGAAGCTATTGCCCAGACGGCTGCGATAGTGGAAGGTTATAAGCGCAAGAAAAGCGGCAAAGACGGCGTCAAGGGCTGGCTGGTCGGAATTAAATCTGCTGATTTTACAAAGGATTTCATTCCTTTGCATACCCGGATCACGGCTTCGGTCCACAGTCTGTATTCGTTTGAAAAATATGGCGTTACGGAAGGCGTGGTCAAAGAAGGCGATGAAATTTTGCTTTCAGCGGTGCTGCAGGTGATGCGTTTGAATGAAGACGTATAAATAATCGAGGAGATCGACGGGAATGATGGAAGAGAAAAAGATAGCCCTTGTGACGGGCGCCAGCCGGGGAATCGGGCGGGCAACGGCGGTGGAACTGGCAAAAAGCGGGTATGATGTTGTTGTCAATTACAACGCCAGCGAAACGGCGGCACAAGAGACGCTTGCTCAGGTTCAAGCGTCAGGCGCGTCGGGTGAAATATGTAAGTTCGATGTGGCCAATGCCGAAGAAGTCAAGGAAGCCATAGCCAGGATTGTTGAGGAGCACAAGAAGATTGATGTTCTGGTCAATAATGCCGGCGTCACGGCTGACGGTCTTTTTATGATGATGGGCGAAGAGGAATGGCACAAGGTTGTAGATACCATTTTGAATGGGTTTTACAATGTGACCAAGCCGGTTCTTCGCGAAATGGTCAGGAAAAAAAGAGGTGCGATCGTATCGGTTTCATCCATTTCAGCGATGATGCCCAATCGGGGCCAGGCCAATTATGCGGCGGCCAAAGCTGGCCTGAACGCTGCCATCCGCTCTGTCTCCAAAGAAGTAGCGCGTTTTGGCATCCGGATTAATGCCGTTGCGCCGGGTCCGATTGAAACGGATATGTTGAGCGCCATGCCGCTGGATGCCAATACCATAAAAAGTATCATCCCCATGGCCAGAGTGGGAAAACCTGAAGAGGTTGCCCGGGTCATCCGATTTTTGTGTTCCGACGACGCTTCCTATATTACAGGGCAGGTGATCGGCATTAATGGAGGAATGTTTTAGGAATAAACCATGTCATCAAGAAAATATGCCTCTGTTTTGTTCATTTTGCTGATGGTTTTGCCGTCTTGTGTCCGTGCGGATGATTTTGAACATTTACGTAAAGATGCGGCGCGGATTTCAACCATTTCAGCTGGCTTTGTGCAAAAGAAAATCATGAAAATTCTGTCAAAACCTTTGGTCTCGGAAGGTAAATTTTACTTTGCCGCACCGGATTCCATTCGCTGGGAATACCAAAAACCCGTTAAGAGCCTCGTCATTTCAAATCAAGGGAAGACTAGGCGTTATATCGTGTCCAGGGGGAAATGGATGGAAGACAGAACGGGTGGCGTTCAGGCGATGAAGATTGTGCTCAATGAGGTGGCAGGATGGATGCGCGGCAAATTTGATTCCAACCCTTCTTTTACCGCCGCCGTCAAAGAAGGAGCGAACATGCAAATTATTCTGACGCCTGTGGATAAAAGCATGGCTGGCATGATTGAAAAAATTGAGATTACGGTTTCCCGTAAGGACCTGTCTGTGAAATCCGTGCGGATCATTGAAAACGCAAGTGCCGAAACGCGCATTGATTTCCATTCCGTAGTCGTCAACCATACCATCGATCCTTCTGTTTTTCAGGATGTTCCATGAGGGTTTTTTCCGTTTTAATCGGATTCCTGCTGCTGGTTTCCTGCGCGGCGCTTCCGGCGATCCGGCATCAGGAGGAAGTGGGTGGAAAAAAGTTCGAGTGTCCTTCACCATTTCTCCGGGAAAAAACGCGTTTGATCCACGCCATTGAAGTGCATGCAGCAGGTCAGCCACAAACCGTTATGATGGGAGTGACACTGGCTGATCCCGCCTTTCGGTCATTGTCCTGTGCATTAATGAGCGCAGAAGGAATGGTTCTGCTTGAAGCCTCCTTGAATTCCGACGGTCTGAGGATCAGTCGGGCGTTGCCGCCTTTTGCAGAGGGCGATTTCATCCGGAAAATGATGGAGGATATTGAATTGATATTTTTTGCGCCACAGGGAGATCCGGTTCAAAAAGGAGTTTTCTCCGGTGGTGAACCGGTTTGCCGATGGCATTCCCGACTAAGTGGATGGATTGATGCATCAGCTGAGCGTGACGGGTCTATCGTCATTCGGAACTATGCGGAAAATGGTGGTCTCAGGCGAAGCGTCCAGTTGGATGTGGCTGCTCGTCCCTATGCAATCATTGAACTTCATGCCTTTGAACGTATTCCTTATTCGCTCGTGATGACCCTGATCGAATCCGAGGCTGTCCATGACGATGCTCTGCAACAAAAGAAAAGCCGGGGGGGCTCTCCATGAGAAAGCCTCTTGATGGAAAAAACATTATGATCATCGGCGCGGGTGTCGGAGGCCTTTCTACGGGAATTTTGCTCAGGAATTTGGGATATCATGTCACCCTCGTGGAAAAGAATCAATTGCCGGGTGGATTGATGCGTTCCTATATCCGTCGGGGGATCGACTGCCCAGTGGGTGTGCATTATGTTGGTGCGCTGGGACCGGACGAACCCCTCGGAAAAATGTTTCACGTTTTGGGAATATCCGTTAAGGATTTGTTTTTTTCGATGGGCGAAGGCGGAGTGATTGATCGGTATCTCTTTGATGATTTTGTTTTTGATCTGCCGGTGGGCATTGATGCTTATGAAACTAATTTGAAAAAGACCTTTCCGGGTGAAGAGGATGCGCTGACTGCGCTGATGAAGAGCTTACGTGAAATTGCTGGAAGCATGAAGGGATCCTCTTTTTTACTTCATCCGGCAGATCCCTTTCAAAATATGGATTATTTTCGCCCGATGGGCGAACTGCTCGATGAACTCCGGGTATCCGCCCGATTACGCGCTGTGCTGGCGGTGCCCTGCCAGCTCATTGGCGTGCCACTTTGCGATTGTCCGGTGATTTTTCATCACATGGTTACCTCTGTCTATTTATTTTCCTCCTGGCGATTGAAAGAGGGAGGAAGCCGGATGGCGGATGCGTTTACCAAACGTTTTTCTGAAGAGGGCGGCCATCTGCTGGTAAATTCGGCGGTTCGGGAGATCTGTCTCCATGCGGGACAGGTTTCCGGAGTGATTCTGGAAACGGGAGAAAAAATTCCCGCCGACGCGGTGGTAGCGGCGATTCATCCGAAAATTCTGTTGGGCCTTTTGCCCCAAAACGCTTTGCGCGCCAGCCTTCGTGAAAGAATTTTCACGCTTGAGGAAACGGATGGCGTGCTTGCCGTTCAGGCAAGCTTAGATGCCGATGTGCATGAGGAATTCTCTTATAATCTTTACCGTTTGCATTATGACAGCCGGGGAGAAATTGAAGACGGGGTATTTTACCAGATGCGCGAAACGGGTGATCCGTCCACCCGTCTTTTGTCAATAATTACCCGTTCTCCCTACAGGGACTGGAGTTCATGGGAACATACGGTTTCGGGAAAGCGAAGCACGATGTATTACGAAAAAAAATTGCTGTCAGCCTATGATCTTTTAAAAAAGGCGGAAGCCATTTACGGTCCTTTGAAAAATTTTCGGATTCTGGATGTGTTCACGCCTCTGACGCTTCGCGATTATATGAATTGTCCCGAAGGATCCTGTTACGGTGTAAAACGATCTGCCCGACAACTTTTAAAAATAGCGTCCTTGAATCATTTACCGATTGGTGGCTTGTATCTTGCCGGACAAAACGCACTGGCGCCGGGAGTGATGGGAGCCATGCTGTCATCGTTTTATGCCGTGAGGCAGATGATTGGGGAGCAGCGATTTGCCGCGGAATTTGAACGGAAACTCTAATGCTGGACGGTTGTACGGATTTATGCTAATTGCCGCACACATGTTTCCTGCCTATGGCAAAGGCCCATGGCAGTATATTCCTGAATGGGGAGAGGGGAATGAGGCGCTCCCGGATGCAAAACAGGGAAGGATTAAAGGAGTTGCAAAACTGAATGACTCGTCAGGATATTGAAAAAGAAGTCCGCAGGATTTTCCTTGTGGAATTTGAAGTTGATAATCCCGAGATGGATGTCAATCTACGGGAAGCCTATGGGTTTGACAGTATTGATGCCATTGAACTTTTGCTGGAAATTGAAAAATTTCTCAATTCCGAACTGACGCAGTCGGAGAAAAAAAAGGCGATGGATATTCGGACGATGAGGCAAATTATTGACTATATTGAAATGCTGGCCGAGAAGCGCAAGGCCTTGCCGGAGAAAGAATAGAGGATGGAACGTAGGGTTGTCATCACGGCCTGTTCGGCCATTTCACCCATCGGGCACAGCAAAAGGGAAATTGTGGAAAGCCTGTGCAAAGGAATTTCAGGCGTAAAAACTTTGCCGGAAGATGAATTAATCGGCCGCTTTATTCATTCTCGTGTTTATGGCACTGTCAACTACCCCATTGCCTATGATTTTAAGCGCCAGCACCGTAAAACCATGGGGCCGGTGGCCTATTATGCCTGTCAGGTGGCCAAGGAGGTTTTACAGCAGGCGCAGCTTCCAGAGAGCTTTGTGACGGGAGGCAGGTTGGGTATTGCTTTCGGGTCGATTCACGGGTCGCCCACCGTGCAGCGTGATATTTATAAGATTATCTTCGGTGCAAAAGACAAAGCGGCTTATCAGAATATCGGTGCGGTAGATTATCTGAAATCCATGGTGCATACGACAGCGGTCAACATTTCCAAGATGTTCGGCATTACCGGCCGCATTATTTCTTCAGGAACCGCCTGCACTACGGCCAGCCAATCCATTGGTTACGGTTACGAAGCCGTCAAGTATGGTTTGCAGGATGCCATGCTTTGCGGCGGAGCGGATGAATACGACACTATTACCGTCGCGGTTTTTGATAATTTGCTGGCGTGTTCCACCTCGTTTAATGACCGGCCTGATCAAACCCCACGCCCATTTGACCAGGCTCGTGACGGGTTGGTGGTTGCTGAAGGCGCAGGCGCTGTTCTTTTGGAAGACTATGAATCTGCCAAGAAACGAGGTGCGCCCATTTTGGCGGAAGTCATCGGTTTTGCCTGCAATTCCAATGGAGGAGACCTGATCTTGCCCAATCTGGAGGGCATTACCAAAACCCTTCAACTGGGGCTGGAAAACGCCAAATTGAATGCCTCCGATGTTGATCTGATCAGCGCCCATGCCACAGCCACAAAAATGGGAGACATTATTGAAGCCCAGGCCACAGGTTCCGTGTTTGGTTTGCATCCACAAGTCGTGGCCCTGAAAAGTTACATGGGACACACGATGGCGGCGTGCGGAGGCATAGAAACGGTTTTATGTCTTTACATGATGCAGGAAGGGTTTATTGCGCCGACGCTCCATCTTGAAAATGTTGATGAACGCTGTTCGATGATTCGTCATGTGCAAAATCTGCTCGAACAAAAATTTACAACTGTCGCTATTCAGAACTTTGCGTTTGGCGGTGTGAATACCAGCCTGCTGATTCGAAAGTTGACCTAAAAAATGCTTCCTGTTCATTTTCTCCGGCGTGCCGCGGATTTTGGTTTGACGCTGATTTTGTGGGTGTATTTTCTTTTTGGCTATCCGTTGCTTCTCCTGATTTTACTTTTTCCCCTGTCCCTTCGCTTAAAAAATGTCGCCGCTGTTATTCAGATGATGCTTCACCTCCATATGAAATATTTTTTTGCCCTGGTGTGCCTGCTTTTTCCCAAAACAAGCTTTCAAATTACCGAAAATGTTCGCTCCCTCCGCTCGTCCATCATTATCTGCAATCACCTTTCTTATTTAGACCCCATTTTGCTTGTCTCGCTTTTCCCCCGTCACACAACGATTGTGAAAAAAACTTTTTTCCGCGTCCCCATTTTTGGCTGGTTTTTAAAAAAAGCCGGTTATATTCCGTCGGCGCCCGCGGAAATGAGCGGTCCGGCCATGATTGACCATCTGGAAAGCATCAAGCGTCATCTGGCGGCGGGCGGCAATTTATTTGTTTTTCCGGAAGGAACGCGCAGCCGTCATGGTGAAATCAATCCTTTCAACAGGGGGGTATTCAGCATTGCGCGTTACTGCCGCAAGGGCTTGTCTCTGGTTTTGATCCAAAATACCGACAAGCTATTCCGTCCCGGAACTTTTTCTTTTGCGACGCAGGGAAAGCAGGCCATTACCATGGAACTGATCGGGGCGTTGGAACCGGATTACCAGGCGAAAAATTTTTCTCTTTCCGCAGTGGTATCCCAGTCCCGGAAAATTTTTGAGCGGGAAATCGCCGCAAGAAAGCCGGGGCAAGAAAAATCTTAATTTAAACAAGGCATTCGTCACATCCGGAGAGCTTTGCAAAACCGTCCAATAAATATGAGCTTCCTTCTTTCGAAAACGGGAAGGAAGGCAAGATGTGGTTTGGCAAAGGTTTTGCGATGATTGGCACGGCTCGAATATTTATTTGACTTTTTGATGTCTTAATTTTAAATTTTTTCGCCTATTTTTGAAAACAGGTTAAAAGAAAGCATGCAGAAAAAACGGATTGTCATTACGGGCATGGGTACGGTAAATGCCATTGGTGGAAACGTCTCGCAATTTGCGGTTTCTTTGCAAAGCGGTGTCTGCGGCATAACGGATATCGATCTGTTCGACACGGCTGCCTATCGAACCCATAAGGGAGGCCAGATTAAGCATTTTGATCCCCGTCAGTCCATTCCGGATACATTTTCAACGAAAAGAATGTCGCGCGCCGATCAACTGGTTTTCGCTGCGACTCTGGAAGCCCTGCGGGATGCCCGTCTCTACCCATTTCCCGAGCTGTTTCGGGAAAATACAGGTGTGGCCATCGGTGGAGGCGCTGGAGGGCTGTTTGAAGCGGAAGACTTTTATTCAGACCTGTTGAAAAAAGGAGCAAACCGGGCGAAATTTTCCCGTCTGTCTAGCGTCTATTGTGCGTCTTCCGCTGACCGGATAGCGTCCAATCTGGCTCTTGCCGGCCCGAAGGCTACATTTATGACCGCTTGTTCTTCCGGGGCAACCGCTCTGGGATTCGCGAGAGATATCATTGCTTTTGGTCAGGCATCGATGATGGTGGCGGGAGGTGTGGAGCCCATGTCCAGGATTACCTATTCAGCTTTCAATGCATTAAAGTCGGTTGACGAAGATGTTTGCCGGCCTTTCGACCGGAATCGTGCCGGCCTTTCCTTGGGGGAGGCAGCAGCCATTCTCGTTATGGAACCTTTGGAGTCGGCGCTTGACCGGGGAGCGAAAATTTACGGTGAAATTCTGGGATATGGTGTAACCTGCGATTCATTTCATATGACCGCTCCGGATGAAAAGGCTTCCGGCGCAGTCCGCTGTATGCAGGCCGCGCTCAAGGACAGCGGACTCACCATCGCAGATATTGATTATATCAACGCTCATGGAACCGCCACGCTGGCCAATGACATTACGGAAACCAGGGCTATTAAAGAAGTCTTTGGAAGCCGTGCCTATTCCATCCCGGTGAGCTCTACAAAATCCATGCACGCTCATCCTCTGGATGCGGCAGGAGCGCTGGAGGCCATTGTCTGCCTGCTCGCTCTGTCGCAGGGGTTTATTCCGCCGACCATCCATTTGAAGGAGCGGGATCCGGATTGTGACCTGGATTATGTTGCGGAGGGTGCGCGTCAGCGAGAACTGCGCACAGTTCTGTCCAATTCTTTTGCTTTTGGCGGAAACAATACTACGGTAATTTTTGGGAAATATGAAGGCAGGGGTGCGGTTCATGGATGAAAAACGGGACGTGCCGATGAAAGAGCGTATTGTTGTGACCGGACTCGGGCTTGTCACGCCATTGGGTGTGGGAAAAGATGAATTTTACCAAAGGCTTTTATCAGGTGACGGCGGTATTTCCGGACTGGAGGCGTTTAATGCCGACAATGTCGCATCGCATCTGGGCGCGGAAGTCCGAAACTTCAGACCGCGGGATTTTATTTCAACCAAAAATCTGCGAAGGATGGATAAAATATCGTCTCTGGCGACTGCCGCGGCACGCATGGCGCTGGAGGATGCGGGTATTGTGGTCGGAAGAGAAAACCGTGACCGAGTTGGCATTCTTCTGGGAACGGCTTTTGGAGCGACGGACGTGACGGTACAGGTGGCCGGCACACTGCTTTCCCAGGGGCCGTCATCGGTCAACCCGATTCTTGTCCCCAATACTGTAATGAATGCACCGGCGGCCCACGCATCCATCGAGTTGGGGTTCCGCGGTGTCAATACCACAGTGACCCAATATGCAGTTTCTGCTGAAACAGCCATCGCTTATGCCCTCTCGGAAATAAAACGAGGTATAGCGGACGTGCTTTTGACCGGTGGAGTGGATATTTTGTCAAAATTTTACTATGAAGCCCTATCCAGGTTTCGAGGTCTTTCGCCGGACGATGGCGGACGGGAAGGTGCCCGTCCCTTTGATCAAGAGCGAAACGGCTACGTGGCTGGGGAAGGATGCGGCATTCTGTGCCTGGAATCTCTGGCGTCGGCAAGAGAAAGAGGCGCAAATATCTATTGTGAGATCAGCGGCGCGGGCCTCTGCTCATCTGCCGAGACGCCGACCGGCTGGCCGGAGGATTCCCAAGGGGTCCGGCAGGCCTTGAGACGGGTTTTGCAACAAGCTGGCATCTCGATAACGGATGTCACGGCAATCATGGCGGCGGCCAATGGAGGGCGCCTCCTGGATCTGGCGGAGGCGCGGGCGTATGAGGAAGCTTTTGCTTCTTGTGAACAAAAACCGTTTGTTACCTCTATCAAGGGGGCAATCGGTGAAAGTTTTTCCGGCGGCGGCATACGGGCTTGTTCCCTGGCTTTATCGGTCCAAAACAAATGTCTGCCTCCAACGGTCGGGCTTTCCGATCCGTTGATGCCTTTGAACTTCGTCATGGAAAAGAAAAAGGAAGTCGTGATCAAAAACGCGGTTCTTGCCGGTGTTTCTTTCGGTGGAACCTATGCTTACTTGGTTTTCAGCGCCTGCGGCGACATGAGAGGATAGAATTGAATTTTGGAGAATGGGTCGGCAAACGAGCGAGAGTTGCATCGGAAAACCGTTTCTGACGGAAGGGCACAAGCAGGATAACAATCTACGAAATAAAACCAGAATCAAATAGGGGAATCATGAAATTTTTATTAATTTACCCAAAGTGGGAAAAACTGGACCGCCAGACGCGCTTTACACTGCCGCCGCATGGACCGGTGGTGATGGCTGCCGCGCTGCCCGCTGACGTGGAAGTGACGTTTGTTGACGAAAATGTCGAACCGGTCGACTTGAATGCAACTGCCGATCTGGTGGGGATTTCCATGATGTTGACTGCGCAGGTCCGGCGGGGTTGGGAAATTGCCGACGCCTTCCGTGTCAGGGGCATTAAGGTGATTTGCGGGGGGATTGCCACCATGCTGCATGCCGAGGAATCTGGTCGACATGCGGATTCCGTATTTTTAGGGGAAGCGGAAGGCCGCATGGAACAGGTTTTTGATGACGTTAAATTCAACCGCCTGCAACCCGTCTATGACTATATGCAGAAATTTCCGCCCATTGAAAGTGTCGGAACGGCAAGACGGAGCATTTTAAACCGTGCCATGTACAATTACCGGGGTGTGCAGATGGTGGATTTGGTGCACGCGTCACGGGGTTGCCGGTTCAACTGTTATCCGTGCGCCGTGAGATTTTTAGGCGGCCGGAGCTTTCGTCCCCGACCCTTTGAACGGGTTGTTGAAGAACTGGCGTCGATTGACAATAACCGCTTGTTTATCGTGGATAATTCGCTGGCCCAGGATAAAGATTGGGAAATGGGATTGTTCAAGGAAATGATTCCGCTGAAAAAGAAATGGTGCAGCCATCCGATTGAAGATGACGATCAGGTGCTGGATTTGGCAGCGCAGGCCGGCGCCTGGTTTGTCTATCAGGCGATTTTTGATTCTTCCGATTTTATTCGCGACCGCGTCAAGCGCTACCACGACCATGGCATTGCGGTGGAAGGCAGCATTTTGTTGGGGCTGGATTATCATACGGAGGATTATATCAAGCGCTGGATGGATTTTCTCCTGGAAATTGAACTGGATATGGCGGAATTTACCATTCTTACACCTTTCCCGCACACACGCACCTTTGATGATTTGCACGGTGCGGGGCGCATTTTTTCCTATGATTGGAATAACTACACATGCGGCAGCGTGGTATTTCGGCCGAAAATGATGACGCCTGAAAAACTGCAGGAAATGTATTACTACTGTTGGGATCGGTTTTATGAAGAAGAACCGCAAAACTACAAAATGTTTAAAATGCTGAAAAATGTGATGGAAAAGGAAAAACGAGACGGAACCTATAAGCCACGAGTGCGTTCGTAGGTGGATAGGGGAAGGGGCTCTGAGTGTGGATAGAGTGGATGGTGAATGGTGGATAGTGGATAGGGGAGAGAGGCAATGGGCAAGAGGCGATGGACGATAGGAGGGATGGAACTCGTAGCCTTATAGTGCGCAAACAAAAATGCCGATTGCATCCCCCATGCTTTCCGGGCTGGTTCAATATTGTCAATTGAATCGAAATATTTCTGATCCATCAACATTATTGATCTTGCAGAAGGCTTGGTTAAAAAGTCACCAAGGTCATAATGTCCTTGAGAGGGATTCATTGATTAAGATTCTAAAATAATTAATTATTCTGTGAAAAAGCAAAAAAGCCGCTTGCACACCCTACCGACTGGACACAAAGGGAGAGGTAAAAATGAAAGTCGAGTTCTTGAAGGAAAATATCGAATTGATAGAGAAATTGAAGAATGTCTCGGTGATGCAGTGTTTTGGTAAAAAAGATATTGGTAAGATTTTCAACTCCAGTAATGTAAAAAAATACGCCGAGGGGGAAATCATCATCGAGGAAGGAAGTTATGATAACTGGATATATTTTTTGATCAGCGGCGGTGTCCGTATTATTAAAAATGGGGCGGAAATTGACACCCTGACGCGAACAGGAGATATCTTCGGAGAAATGTGTGTGATCGACGGCTGTCCCCGTTCGGCTTCGGTTAAGGCCATTGACAATGTTATCTGTCTGGCAACAGATGTATCCTTTATGGATAGACTTTACAATGAGGACAAGGTGGCATTTTGTGCTATATTTTATCAAATGATTGCTGAAGTTTTGGCTTGCCGGCTGCGGGAAACCAGTAGTGAGCTTGCCAAAAACAAGGAAGAACTTTATCGGCTGAAAAGCCCCTAGCCGGTAGCGTGCACATGGTTTTATCATGTGCACGCGGAATAAATTGATTTCATTGACAATGTAGTGCGGATTTTTAAATTCATAGCTGGGATGAAATGATTTGGCGCGCAAACGAAAAAACCGTTTGCCCACCCTACAGTAGCACAATAAAAAGGAGTTCATAAAAATGCAGTAGAGAATGATTTCTTCAGTGAAGGGCATGGCCTGTACCATCATAGAGAATTTACCAGAGCAGGCAACGATGGATGACATCATGCATGCCCTGTATATGCGGGCTAAATTTGAACATGGTGAGCGTGAAATCAGCGATGGTCATGGCATTGCACATGATGAGGCAAAGCAAAAGTTGCGGAAATGGGTAAAGTGATTTAGTCGCCATCTGCTTTGGAGGATGTTGATGCAAATGCAGAATATATTGCGCGTGATTCGGTTGACCATGCTGCTTATTTTGTCTTGAGGTTATTGGAAGCAACGGATCGTTTGCATTTGTTTCCCAAATCCGGTCGGATAGTTTCTGAAATAGGCAATGCATCCTGCCGTGAAATTATTTGCGGAGATTATAGGGTAAGTGGATAGGGGCAAGAGGCGATGGGTGATAGGAGGGATGGAGTGCGAGGCTTTAGACCCGCTGTTCCCCTGGTTTGACGGGATAAGTCGATTTAAGTTTTTCCTTGTCCCTAATTCCTAATCCTTTGCTCCTAGTTTCTCGCAAGGAAAGGAGAATTTTTAAATGAAAAAAATGGGCAAAAAGAACGCTCTGGTGATTGATGGAGGTCATGTCAGTTTTGCGGAAATGATTGCCGTGGCCAAAGATGGATTGCCGGTGGCCATCAGTGCATCACCCGCTTTTCTGAAACGGATGGCCAAAACGGAAAAAGCCCTGCAAGATGCGTTGCAAAAGGGGGTTGCCGTTTATGGCGTGAATACGGGTTATGGAAAATCCTGCGGGAACCGGATTGATTTGAAAACGGCTGAAAAAAACGGTGTCAATATTTTCCGTTTTCATGGGTGCGGCACAGGAGATCCAATTGGCATTGAGGAAACCCGGGCAGCGATGCTGACGCGCATTATTTGTCTGGCCAGAGGGTATTCCGGCGTATCGGTTGCTCTGCTCAGGCAGATGGCGGATTTCTTAAACGTTGGTATCACTCCGGTTGTGCCTTGCGAAGGTTCTGTTGGCGCGTCCGGCGATCTGACACCGATGGCTTACATTGGGGGAGTGCTCAAGGGCGATGGCGATGTCTTTTATGATGACGATGTGATGCCTGCGGCCAGGGCGATAAAAAAGGCGGGATTGAAACCCTATACATACCGGCCCAAAGAACCGCTTTCCATGGTGAACGGCACCACTGTTATGACGGGAATTGCAGCGCTGGTTGTGGAGCGCGCGGAAAGGATTCTGGACGCGGCCATTTATGCAACGGCGCTCAGTGTTCACGCCATGAAAGGAAACGCCCATCACTATCATCCGGTCATTTCGGAGGCCAAGCCTTTTCCCGGGCAAGCCCATGTCTCCAAAAAGATTGCCCATCTTTTACTTTCGCGCGTCAGCGTCCGCCAATTGGAAGATGACGCGCTGGAAACGCTGCAGGATCCTTATTCACTGCGTTGCGCGCCGCAGGCGCTGGGGGTCTTGCATGACGCATTGATCTGGATTAAAAAATGGGTGGAAATGGAAGCCAATTCATCCAACGACAATCCGATCTTTGACCCCGCCACGGGGGAAGTACTCATGGGCGGCAATTTTTACGGTGGCCATATTGCTTTTGCCATGGACGGACTGAAAGCGGCAGTGGCTTCGGCGGCGGATTTGTGCGATCGCCAGGTGATGCTTTTGGTGAATCCCAATTTAAATCGAGGGCTTCCGGGAGATTTGGTTTTTCAAAACAACGAGCAGGACGAACTTCATCATGGTTTTAAAGCCATGTCCATTGCGGCTTCGGCCCTGACTGCAGAAGCTTTGAAAGCGACTATGCCTGCCGCGTCTTTTTCGCGTTCTACAGAATCCCATAACCAGGATAAAGTCAGTATGGGCACCATCGCGGCACGCGATGCGGAGCGGGTCTGCACGCTTGCGGAACGGGTGGCGGCCATCCATTTGCTGGCGGCGGCGCAGGCCTGCGACCTTCGGAAAAATATCTCGGCGCGGCCGCTGCTGGCGAAAGCGCTGGGCAATATCCGGCAAGTCAGTGATTCCGTAACCAAAGATCGGCCGCTGGATGAGGACATTGAAAGAATGTGTGTTGTCATTCGCTACACGGATTTTTTTCGAGGATAATCATGAAGGATGAAAAGAAGAGTTTCGAAGTGAAAATCAGCGTGCCTTTTTTTGATCTGGACCCGATGCAGATTGTCTGGCACGGTAATTACCTCAACTACTTTGAGCTGGCGCGGGCGGCTCTTTTTGATCACTATGGCGTTGATCTCTACGCTTACTATGAACGGGAAAAAATCATTTTTCCCATCATCCGTACCTCCACCAAGCATATTTTTCCGTTGAGACATCGCGATGAGATTATCTGCAAAGCCGTTTTGGCCGATGCTAACATCAAATTGGTAGTGGATTTTGAAATCCGTAAGGTGGCCGACAATAGTGTTTGCGCGCGCGGACGTACGGAGCAGGTGGCAGTCAAAACTCCGGAGATGGAAACCCTGTTCAGTCTTCCTCAGGATATTCGCAATCTCTTGGGGAATGGGGAATAGGCGATAGGCGATAGGCAATGGGCGATGGGTTACAAGCTAAACGTCTTATTATATTTCGTAATTTATGGATGAACCATTAAGAAAATCGTTTGTGGCCGGTGTGGAGCGTGTGTCTGCCTGGGCGGATTTGCTCGACGCCATTAATGTTTATCCCATTGCGGATGGCGATACGGGAAGAAACCTTTCCATCAGTCTTTCTCCTCTCCGGTTTGCCGGAAAGAACAGGAATCAGCTTGTTCGTCAACTTCTTATGGCGGCCCGGGGGAACTCCGGAAATATTGCAACGCAGTTTTTTGCAGTGCTTTGCGGCCTGGATTCTCTGCATTCCCTAAAAGGCGCCGTTCAGGAAGGAAACATCCGTGCCTGGAAAGCGGTCAACGAGCCACGTCGGGGAACCATGCTTTCCGTTTTTGATGCGCTTGAGCATAGTTTAGCCAGGTACGAGTTTTTTCCTGATAGCAAAAGCGCGGCCCGAATCCTTCATTTTCTTGAAGAGGCGGTGCGCCAAACCCAAAATGAGTTGCCGAAATTAAAGCAAGCCGGTGTGGTAGACGCCGGCGCCCTGGGCATGTACATTTTTTTTGAGGCGTTTTTATATACACTGGCAGGGTGTGGCCATTCCTGTCGGCCGGTGACGGAGGTCTTCAAGAACAGTCTATCCATTGTCTCCTCTTTTCAGGAAACGGCAGAAACAGGCTATTGTATTGATTTTGTTATCAAAACGGCTGCAGTGCCGGAAGAACTGGCCGAAATTGCCGGAAGGCGGGACAGCGCCGTGATGATTCACGAGGGTGACCTGTATAAAATTCATGTGCATACCGACAATAAAGAGGAGATGAAGGCGCAAATCAGCAAGTTGGGTGATGTGTTGCGCTGGGAGGACGATGATCTTTCTAAACAAGTCCGGGATTTCCAGGTTGCCCTCCCGAAATCCCCTCTGCATATTATGACGGATGCCGCCGGGTCTCTAACACGTGATGACGCCAAGAGATACGGATTCACTCTTTTGAACAGTTACCTGAATGTCGGGGAAAAATCTTTGCCGGAAACCTGCTTCCACCCTGATGAATTATACATCGCCATGCGCAACGGTGTAAAGGTTTCCACGTCCCAGGTGTCCGTTTATGAAAGGCATCAGTCTTATGCAGGCGCTCTGGCTCAGTTTGAAAATGTTTTGTATTTATGCGTAGGGTCCGTCTATACGGGGAATTATCAGGCGGCGACAGACTGGAAGAAAGAACATGATGCTCAAAATCATTTCAAGATCATCGATACGGGAGCGGCTTCCGGCCGACTGGGCACCATTGTTTTGTCCACTGTCCAATACCTTGCCAGGACCGGGGATATGGACAAAACCATCGCTTTTGCGAAAAGCGCATCAGCCAGATGCGAAGAGTATTTGTTTTTAGAAAAACTGGAATATCTCGCCGCAAGTGGACGACTGTCCAAACCCAATGCTTTTTTCGGCGATTTGTTGAAGATGAAACCCGTGATTTCGCCACGGCCGGAGGGGGCGAAAAAAGTGGGCATGACGCGCAATCCAAGCGAACAAATCGACATGGCACTGGAAAAACTATCGGCTTCGCTTGCTCGGGAGTCTGAAGCCATTATTATGCTGGAATATTCCGACAACCTTGGCCAGATCAAGACCGTGCAGGAAATCCTGAAGGAACGCTATCCGTTAGCGGACATCATTCTGCAGCCTTTGTCATTAACATCGGGCGCGCATATGGGACCGGGGACGTGGGGAGTGGCGTTTATGAAAATGTAGATGGGCAATGGGCAATAGGTGGTATCGAACGCCTCAACATCCGGAGCCATAGGCGATCATTGGAGGACGCATGGAAAACTCTCAAAACCGTTTTGCCTTTGTCATTCCGGTTTATAATCATGGCGGGACGGTTTCGATGGTTGTGCGGCAAGCGCAAGCTTTGGGTTATCCCGTTTTTGTGGTGGATGACGGTTCCACCGACGAAACCCCCTTGCGGTTGGCGGAAATTCAGGGAATTCATCTTTTGAGGCATGCTCAAAACACAGGCAAGGGTGCGGCAATTCTGACCGGTTTTGCCGCTGTATCTCATGTTGCTGATTTTGCGATTACGATTGATGCCGATGGTCAACATTATCCGGAAGATGCGTTGAAGCTGATTGCCGCCATTCCGGAAAACAAACGTCCTTTGATTGTTGGAGCGCGGCAGGGGATGGATGCGGTTTCGGGCGCTCATATTCCGTGGACCAGCCGATTCGGAAGGAAGTTTTCCAATTTCTGGGTCCGGATGTCGGGCGGGCCGATTCTCTCCGATTCTCAAAGCGGCATGAGAATTTATCCTTTGCCGGAATCTCTGAATCTTGATGTTCAAGCACGGCGTTTCCAGTTTGAGGTGGAGGTTCTGGTAAAAGCGAAAAGAAGAGGAATCTCTGTGGTTGAGGTGCCCGTTCGAGTCGTTTATCAAGTTGGCGCAGCCAGAATTTCCCATTTTCATCCGTTTGTGGATTTTTGGAGAAACGCTAAAACATTTACCCGCCTGATTTTGACCCGGTCGGTTTTACATGATTGAACATCTTGAAATTACAGCTTGAATTTATTCGGGAAAATATGGTAGGCATTTCACCATGTTTTTTTATGCCATGAAAAAGGAAGGAAAATAAAAAATTGCTGGCTGCCGAAGTTTCCAAACAGGATTTGTTTAAGGCCTGTGAGTCGCTTTTTGGTTCGGATATTGATGTGTCGGTTGAATTTTTGCGTTATCTGAAACCATCCGGTGTCAAGGCTGCCTATCGCAGGAAAGCTATGGAAACGCATCCGGACCGCGCGGCGGCATTGGACGGCCATGCGGATTTTATGGCGGATCGTTTCAAAGAGGTTAGTCTGGCCTACCAGTTGCTTCAGGATTTTCTGGCAGCGCCCTGGAAGTATTCGCTGGATGAAAGCGGGACGCTTTACAAACGGAAACCACCTGCCGAACGTCCAGCGGACAGACGCCGCGAGACTGAACCTGCTCCGAAAGTGGAGCCACACTATGCCGGCCGGATGCCGTCCCGGAGACTCCTGTTTGGTCAGTATCTTTATTATGCGGGACATGTTTCACTCTCCACGCTGGTGAAGGCGATTGTCTGGCAGCGGATGCAGCGTCCGTCGGTTGGCGCCATCGCCGTCAGCTGGGGGTGGCTGGAAGGCGGCGACATCGGAGATATTTTGCGCAACCGGAGATATGGAGAAAAATTTGGAGAATGCGCTTTTCGTCTGGGACGCCTGTCCCGGCATCAGTTGGCGCAACTGCTGGAAAAACAAAAACAGTCTCAGCCGTTAATCGGCAAATATTTCATGGAACAAAACATTCTTTCCGCCCAGGATCTGTTTAAACGAATCGTGGACATGAAAGTCCATAACAAGAAATTCTGGAAATAAGACCGGGAAACCCGGCAAAGAGACAGCTTACGAAATACTGGATTTTTCTTCCTTGGCGCTCTTGGCTTCCTCGGTCGTCGTCTGACGAGTGTCAAGTTGAACGGGTTTTGATTTTTTCCAGAAACGAAGGATTTTTTGCAAAAAACCACCGGATTTTCTGACGCTTTCTCCAGCTGTCTGGGGGGTGTTGATCTTCAGCAAATAATCGTAAAAAAGTTTTCCTTCTGTAAATTCGGGATTCAGGCTCAAGGCCTTGTCGAGGAAATTCTCCGCTTTGTAAGCATCACCTGCCTCAAAATGCGCCCGCCCGATATTGTAATAAAGATTTTCATCTTCCGGGGAGATCAGAAGCACTTTGGAATATTTTTCCAAGGCTTCGGTGAATAAGCCGTCTGCCCGACGCTGCATACCCATGTCATTATAATGGTTTGCAACGGCTTCCCGGATATCATCGCTTTCGTTGATCAGCTCCATGGCCTGGGGTAAATTGTTTTGATCCATATATTCAATGGCTTGGATGATTTTTTGACGAATTTCCTGAAGTTGTTTTTGTTTTTCCCGGTCTATTTCCAGTCTTTGGACTTCCGCGGCTTCTTCGTCTTTTTTAATACGCTCAATAATCTCTTCTTCCTGGGCCACGATCATGCTTTTGATAAATTCCAGGTTGGTATCCAAGTCGGAGTCTCCGAAGGATATTACTCCAAATATTTCCTGAAATTTCTTGTGTTTTGCCAGGTTGTTTAAGAAAATATCGATGCCGCCATCGAGTTCTCTCTTTTCTTTATCTGTTTTGGGAATCGAAGGTGTTTTTTCGATCACCTCTTTAAAGGTGATCAGACTGGCGGCGATTTTGCCCTGTCGAAGCTGCATTTCGCATTGATGGAAGCGATGAAAAAGATCAGCTATCGTTGTGATTTTTGTTGCCATTGCCTCTCTCGCATTCAGGGTAAATAAATGGAAAAGATGCCGCCGCCCAGAGATCCGCCATTCATAACGGAAATAAAGCCTTTTTTATCGTTGTTGACGTGCATGCCTGCAACCATGAGTGAAAAATAAAGACCCAACCCTGTGCTTCCGGTTTTAAAGTCGATTTCCTTCTTGAATTCCGGCTGCTTGTTTTCATTAATCAGCATGGAGGGCGGATAGCCCCTCCCGTCATCCTCAATTTGCAAAACCAGATAGCCATTTTCTGTAAAGGCTCGGATTTTTACTGTATTCTGTGCGTAGCGGAACGCATTGTTAATGACATTGTCCAAAACACCCGCTACCAGATTTCTGTCGAATGCCCAGAACAGACCTTCTTCAGACTCGGTGTAAAGGTGGATGCCTCGGGAATTCAGTAAAATTTCATGGGTTGTGGCCACTTCGTCGAGCACATCCTCAATGGCCTGATAATCGATATTCGCGGAAAGTTGTGATTTTTCCGCCTTGTAAAGCGAAAGCAAACGAATCAGGCTGTTGTTCAGACGCTGGATTTCGTATTGCATGGCATAAAATTCCTCATGTCTGTCGCAATTCTTTTCACGGCAGCTGACAATAATGTCGTCGATATTGTTCAATAAAACCCCCAGGGAGTTTTTGGTGTCGTGCAGGGTGGACGCCAGAATGTCGGCAAAATTCATTTTATTATCCATATTGTTCCTCAGTGCATAGATCCCGGTACATGACCAGCAGGGCGGCCAAGTCGGCATAATTTTCGTCGATTTTCCGGACTTTATCGAGATAGGATTTGGCGCGAGCAAGATACTCATTGTTTACGCCTGTTTCCCTCATGTAGAGCATGAGAACCTGTGCCGCATTGGCATTGATAATTTTGTTGTCCGGCAGTTGTCCGGCGGCCTTTTCAAAGTAGGCAATCGCTTCCGTCAGTCTGCCTTCCTGGGCCAGTTTGACGCCTTCATTGTTGAGGCGGATGATTTCGTCTCTTGTGGTTTTAATCAGAGCGTCTCCCTTGTCGGTCATGCCCATATCTCTGAAAATCATGCGCACGTCATCCAACGCTTTCTCATTGTCATGATTGCTGCTGACGATATTTTTGATAATCGCTTCACCTTTTTCTTCGTTACCGGTCAGGAAATAGGCTTGAGCCAAATCCAGCGCCAGATGGCTGGGAATGTCCCCTTGCATGTTTTCGGCAAGCTTCTGTGCGTCGGTTAAAGAGCGCTTGGCCTCGTCGATTTTGTTCATCTTGGTATAGACAAAGCTTTCCGCAACGCTCAAGTGCAATTGCGCATCGTTGTCGTTGGGAAACTCCTTTGTCGCGCTTCCCAGCACTTTCAAGCCTTCCTCGGCGTTGTCGCAATGAACCAAGGTTTTTGCCAGACTGGTGTAATCGGAAGAATTCTTGTAGCAGGAATTCTTGCCCTGTTCCACGGCGGCTTTAAAAGAGGTTTCCGCGGTTTTGAAGTCCTCATTTCGGTAGGCGATGTTTCCCAGATTTTTTTGCCGGAGAAGCGCTCTCGGTGAAATATTCACTGCCTTCATGAGAATTTGCTGTGCTTCCTGCGCATTGTTCAGCTTCAACAGGGTTTCCGCTAGATAATCATAGGCGGGCATGAGTTTGTTGTTGTGGGAAATGATGTATTCAAAAATATCTTTTGCCCGTTCATAATTGCCTCTTAATAACTCTACACGCCCCCGACCCAATTGTGCCCATCCGACATTGCCCATGCGCATAATCTTGTCATAAAAATCGGCCGCGCGCGGATAATCCGCCTTTTTCAGAAGCACTTCTCCCTTGAGAGACATAATTTCCGAAAGGTTTCCGGGATTTGTCGCCAGTAATTCGTCACATATCCGCAGTGCGCTGTCAAAATCCTTGTTCAGAATTGCTCTTTCCACATCGCGGATATTTTCCTTCTTTGCAGCAATGTTTTTGATTCTTTTTTCCAGAACTTCCTTGGCGAAAGGTTTCATGATGTAAGAATCCGGTTGATATTCCATTGCACTCATGATCATTTCCGCCGTATTTTCCGCGGTAATCATGATGAAGATACTGGAATATCCGATGTAGCCGCGGAATTTTCCTTCTTCCAGAACCTGCTGACCTGATTTTCCCGAACCCAGATTATAATCACACAGAACAATGTCAAATCGGCGAAGCGCTAATTTCCGCACCGCTTCTTCTCCGCTCGCGGCGTCATCAATATACATGATGCCGAAAGACCTTAACATATTCTTAATGGTCAGCCGGAAATTGAAGAAATCATCAACAACCAGGACCCTTTTCATCTTTAGATTAATCAGTGGTTTGTCATCTGTTTTCACTTTACACCCAAAAAGATGTATGGATTAAAGTTGCCGTATCTGCACAACATAAAAAACTTGTTCGTCCGAAACAATTGAGCACTTCTTTAGAATATTTTTCAGAAAAACGCCAGAGCATTCAAACCCATTTTTTCTTTCTGTCTGTCAATGCGTTTTCAAGCTTTTTCTTGCACCGGCTGAGAAAATATGTTTGTAAATCAGCGTGTAATTAATAATTTTATTGTTATTATATGGATTTACATGCCACAACAGTCGTATCACATCCGATGGTCCATTGTTTTTTTTACCGCTGTTATCGTCGGGCTGCTTTTCTTTTGGGAAACTACCCATTTAAAAATTGAAACGGACATTCTGGAATCCATGCCGCATTCCGATCCGGTTTTAAATGACGCTCGTCAGGTGATCACACATTTACCTGTTCAGGACCGGGTATTTCTTGATTTGGAACAGGCTGTTCCCGATCGCGACAAGTTGGCTGGGGCGGCCGGCTTTGTTACCAGGAAGTTGAAAGAAAGCGGCTTGTTTTCTAAGGTTGGAGTTGGTGATGAAGCCAGTCATTTTCCGGAGCTGATCGCTCATGTCCACAACCATCTGCCATCCCTTTTGAGTCAATCTGATCTGGAACAAAGAATCCAGCCGCTTCTGCAACCGGAAAAAATTCGACAGGTGATGATGCAAAACCGGCAAAGTTTAGAGCAGCTTGAGGGAATTGGTCGGGCGGAGATGATGGCCAAGGATCCTCTGGGTTTTTCCGGTTTGATTCTGGAGCGGTTATCTGTTCTGCTTCCATCTGGCGGTGTTCAATATCATCAGGGGCAGCTGCTTTCCGCCGATGGCCGGCACGCGTTGATAATTGCGCGCATCAAAGGGTCGGGGACAGATTCGGTTCGCGCTGCTCAAATTGAAAAACTTCTTGCGGATTGCAGGAAAGAACTGGCACTTTATGATCATAGCCCAAATCAGTATCTTTTGTCTTCTGTTGGATCTTATCGGGCGGCATTGGACAATGAAACCATTGCCAGACGCGACACGCGTCTGGCAATCATATTGACAACGCTCGTGATCGGTCTGCTGCTCATCCTGGCGTTTCCCCGTCCGCTTATCGGCCTTTTGGCTCTTCTGCCCTCGTCTGTGGGTGCGATTGCGGCCTTGTTCGTCTGTTCCTGGCTGTTTCCATCTATGTCTTTACTGGCAGTAGGTTTTGGTGGCGCCATTATGGCATTTACCGTTGATCTTGGACTAACGTATCTGCTGTTTTTGGACAGGTCTTACGCCACTTTAGGGAAACAGGCGGCGCGGGAGGTCTGGTTGGCGGAATTAACGGCAGTGATGACAACGGTAGGTGCGTTTCTGACGCTTTTGATCAGCGATTTTCGCATTATGGCCCAGATTGGCGTATTTGCCGCCTTGGGCGTGACTTTTACTTTTACCTTTGTCCATTTTGTTTTTCCGAAAATTTTTCCGGCCATGCCACCGGCAAGGTCCCGCACCAACCGTTTTCTGCAAAGTGTGGTGGAAAAATTTGCGGCGCCAGCAAAGTGGAAACTGGCTGGAGCCTTCGGTTTTGCCTTGGTCATGTTGATCTTTGCCAAGCCGGTGTTCCATGTTGATCTCCAGGCGATGAATTCCGTGAGTCCTGAAACGCTTAAAGCGGAAAAAAAAATACAAGAGATCTGGGGAAATCTGTCCGGTAAATGCTATGTTCTGCTCGAAGCTCCAACCATCGAGAATCTGAGGCAAAAGGACGAACGATTGTCGGCTTTTCTGGCAGAGGCCATGAATCAGGAGAAGATTAAAAGCGCTATGCTGCCGTCGGTGCTTTTTCCATCGGATGAGGCGGCGCGCCGCAATTTTGCAGCCTGGCAAACATTCTGGACGCCCGGACGTCTTGGCGCGCTCGAAAATGCTTTGCATGATGCCGCAGGAGAAAATGGTTTTGCCGTTGATGCGTTTGATTCTTTTTGGAAAATGATGACCTCCTCCGGACCGGTTTCCTCTCCAATACCGAAAACTTATTTTGATATGTTGGGCATTGCAAAAACGGCAGATGGATTTGCGCAAGTGACTCTGGTATCCGTTGGTTCTCATTACAACGCCGAGGAGTTCTTTTCATTTCTTCATCAAAACAGCCTGGCCAGATTGTTTGATGCCGGTTTATTCAGCAGGCAGCTGGGGAATTTACTCAAAAGCCTGTTCATCAAAATTGCCCTGATGGTTACGATTGGCATTATTGCACTCATTTTTCTTTTCTTTTTGGATTGGCGTTTGTCTCTAGCTGTGCTTTTACCAAGCGCCTTTGCGCTTTGCGCCACAATGGGTACGCTGCGAATGATCGGTCATCCGCTGGATATTCCCGGTATTATGCTCTGGATTGTCATTTTGGGCATGGGAATCGACTATGCCTTGTATTATGTATGTTCTTATCAGCGACATCCCGATGAGAACTCTCCGACAATCAAGACCATTCAATTGTCCATTTTTCTGTCTGCCGCCACAACGTTCATCGGTTTTGGCGTGCTGGCCCTGGCTGAGCATTCGCTATTGCGAAGCATTGGTCTTGTGTCTCTTGCCGGTATTGGTTACTCCCTGATCGGCGTATATTTTATCCTGCCCACACTGATGCAGAAGATCTTTGCGCCCTATCCGTTTCCGGAAAGCGACGTTTTAGCCGGTTCCCAAGAGCATTTGCGGCGGACGGTGTTACGATACCGGCATTTGCCCGGATATCACAGAGTATTTGCACGTTTGAAAATTCTAATGGATCCGATGTTTCGGGAGCTGCACCAATATGTAAAGAATCCCCGAAGGATTATCGACATTGGTTGTGGCTACGGCGTTCCTTCGACATGGCTTCTGGAAATTTATCCGCAGGCCAAAGTTTTCGGTCTGGAACCGGATGAGGAAAGAGTGCTGATCGCCAATCGCGTTATCGGCACGCGAGGATATGTGGAAACAGGTGCCGCGCCCAATCTTCCTTTCGTGGAAGGTCGGGTTGATTACGCACTGATGCTGGATATGCTACATTTTTTAACTGCGGAGGAAATGCGTCTGGTGTTCGATCGGATTTACCGGAAATTGGATGAAGGCGGCACGCTGCTGATCCGTACGACGATTCCTTCAGAGATCAAAGTGCCTTGGAAACGATGGCTTGAAGTGGTGCGGCTGAAAATGACAGGCATACGGGAGCATTTCCATCAGGAAAATGAGATCACGGGCTTAATGACGGCTGCCGGATTTTCTGCTGTCGTTCATCCTTCTTGCCGCTCGGGTGTGGAAGAAAAGTGGTTTGTGGGGAAAAAGGTGCAGGTTGAAAACTGAATCGCGGTGCGTTGGTCCAATGCAGAGATGAATGCGTCTCTGCATTGGACCATTCTGCTTCCTGAAGGATTTGGCTATTTAAAAATGGAGAAGACGGCATTTCGAATCTTTTCGATACCGCTTTTGTCCTTCATAATGGCTTCCAGTTCTCCCGCGTCAAGATGTACAGCCCCGCATTTATCGTTGATGCACACATCAATTTTTACATTTCCATAATCAATTTCCGCCAGGCTTTGCGTGCCGCACCGGAAACAGTGGTTTCGGTGTTCTTCCTGGTATTTTTGATTCATTTCCTGCGAGATTTTTTCTCGCAACATCTTAATTTTCTTCTGTTCTTGTTCCTTGAAGTATAGATCTTCATGATCTCCCGTGCTGATTTTTACATTTAATTTCTCCTGCGCCATTCCATCCTCCTTTTTATTGATGCTGTGGTGACCTTCAACCCACTTTTGTTGTATGAATTTTTTGCAATGAAAGTATATGCACAAGATCCTCCCATGTCAAATCAATATTGGGCAAAACCCTATTGGAAACGGGAATGAAGAAATCATGTATTTATTATACATGAATAATCCACGAAAAATCACCAAATGTAGATATTGACAATACCTTTTCCTATCAGTAAGAAACCATATACATGATATGGATATTTAAGAAGATAAAGGGAATGATTTTATGGAAAATTTGAAAAAAGTACTCAACGATGGTGGTCGAAAAGTTTTCGAGTCGGATAACCTTTCACCCCGTGTAAAAGTTGGATTGTCCTCTGTTTCTTCTGATGACATCTACCGCATGCTTTTTCGTATGTCTCCCTACATGATTCTTCTGACCAGGCTGGGAGATGGAGAAATATATGATGTCAGTGATGTGTTTTGTCAAGTCATTGGATTCAAAAGAGAAGAATCCATTGGCAAGACCACTGTCCAACTGGGATTATGGCCGGACCAGGATAGGGGAAAAATGGTCAAAGTTCTTTTGCGGGATGGGGGATTCCGGAATATGGAGATTCGGCATCGTAAGAAAGACGGTGCAATCGTGAGCTTTTTGGTTTCCGGGGAATTGCTTCTGACCGGCAATGAACACTACGTTCTTTCGGTCTCCGTGGATGTTACCGAACGGAAAGACCTGGAGAGTAAATTGCTGTCCATGCAGGCGTTCAACGATGCCGCGATTAACAGCATGCCGGGATTATTTTATGTTGTGGATGAGAATTTCAGATTTCTTCAATGGAATGAGAGTTTGCCGAATATCACCGGTTATACAAATGAAGAAATTCGCGATATGCAGGTTTTGGATCTTCATTCTGAAGAGATGCGCCTTACAATAGCCGAAGAGATAAAAAAGGTTTTCCAAAAGGGCGAGCATACCGCAGAAGCGAGTATGCGGTTGAAAGACGGCAGTGTGAAAATCTTTCTCTTTAACTCCAAAAGCATGCGTTATCAGGGGAAAAACTGCGTTATCGGCACGGCCACCGATATTACCGAGCTCAAGCAGGCCGAAAAGGAGATGACGCAATTTGCTAAAAATCTTGAAGATGCCAATACCGCCCTGCGTATTCTGATGCAGCATAGGGACATGGCGCAAAAGGAAACGGAAGCAAAATTGCAGGCGAACATCAATGATCTTGTTATTCCCTATTTGAAAAAGCTGCAGAAAGCCTATCCGGACGAACGTTATCGTAGTTACCTGAATATTCTGGAGCAGAATCTTCGCAATGCCCTGTCCCCATTTATGAAAGATTTTCTGTCCTTTCATACAAACTTGACGACTCAGGAAATTCACATTATCGATCTGATCAAAAAAGGGAAAAACACCAGTGAAATTGCCGCTATTCTCAGTTCCTCCGCGAAAACGGTGGCAACCCATAGAAACAATATCCGAAAAAAACTGAATCTGGTGAATTCAAAAACGAATCTTCGCTCGTACCTGCAGTCATCCTGGAAATAATGCATGATGGAGAACTGTTGAAAATTCCTTTCTCATCTTGCTTTGGTTAAAGGAGGTTTATGGTTTTCAACCAGTCCCCGGTTGACTATTAAGAAATTATGTGTCAAAACCCGGCCAAAAGCTTGGCGGTAACGGTTATGATCCAGGAAAGGATTCCAAACGTGAATATTCAAACGGGAAATCATTCCCATCAATGTCCGGGACTGCTTTTTGGTACGTTGCTTCGAATAAGATTTGAAGGGTTCAGCACGATTCTGACCAACCTGATCGGCTTGGAAGAGGGATTGCATCTGATTATCAAAACTCCGCCGATCCCGGAAATCGGAACAAAGCTATTTCAGAAAAATAATATTATTATTCAGTATTTGTATTCCGGACAAGTTTTCGGTTTTCGAACAACCTTGCTTGGTTTGGTCAATGATCCTTTCCGTTATGCCATCTTGGCGTATCCGACGAAGGTCGAAAAAGTCAACATCCGTAAGCACGAAAGAATTAACTGCATGCTGCCCGCCAAACTTCAGATGTCCCGTGAAACTTTTGCCGTTTTAATTGAAGACATCAGCGAAGGAGGCTGTTATTTTGAAGTAACCGCTTCCAAGGATGGAAAATTTCCTCTTATGCGCATCGGAGAGGAGGCGCAGCTCATTGTGACTTTACCGGGCATGATGGAAAGTATCACCCTCATTATTCTGGTGCGAACCATTAAGTGCGATATTCGCACGATGAAAATCGGTGTTCAGTTCAAGCGTCCGGATAAACGAAGTGATGAAGTCCTAAACTTTGAGGCCATTAAAAATTACATTGAACATTTTCAGATGAGGGATTGGTCGGAAACATAACTTCAGCCAATGTCTTTGAAAATATTAACACCGGCCTGATGCTTCATTTCCTTGCGGTAACGCTCTTTCCAGCCTTTATCCGTCAGGTTGTCTCTGAAAATAAGTTTCAGAAGCGGTTTGACAGCGTATGTCCAGATCGGGATCCAAAGATGTCCCTGACTTTTGGATTGCGCGGAAGGTTCCCACCAGCCCAGAATTTTCTGACGATGCAGCCAAACCAGGTATTGCAATTGATCGGTGTCGAGATGCTTGGTTTTGACATTGGCCCAGATACCGTTGTACCATTTGTAATCCTCGGGATTTGTGACCAGTCCTTGTTCCAGAAGTTCCCTGCGCATTAATGTTTTTGGATAGGGGGTCAGAATCTGGCAATAGGCGCTGTCGGCATCCAATGATTTCAGAAATCTGTAATTTTCCATAATGTCTTCTTCATTATCGTCCGGAAATCCGAAAATAAGTCCGGCAACCACCATAATGTTGTATTTGTGGCATAATTGCACCGCCTGACGTGAGGCGTTGACGATGTCACCTTTGTGTGCCGCTACCAGATTTTTCCTCGATACATTTTCAATGCCCAGAAAGATGGATCGAATTCCCGCCAGAGACATTTTGCGGACCATCTCTTCGTTCCTGGACATGGAAACGCAATCTGCCTGAATAATGAATTTCAAGCCCCGGTAATTGCGAGCAATAATGGCGTCACAAAGGTCGATCACCCGTTCCGGATTCAGCACCAGATTATCATCCGAGACAAAAATCCAGCGTGTCCGACGCTTGAAATAAATGTCGTCAATATCTTCCAGCACTCTTTGAATTGGAAAGGTCCGAAACGTCTTACCATACATATGCTTCATACTGCAAAAGGAGCAGGCGCGCGTGCAGCCGCGAGAGGTTTCCATCACCTCGACTTTAGACAGCATGACATGATAGCCGGACGTTAAACGTCTGTTATCCCGGATGGGAATTTTAAGACGGGCAAGATCAAGGAGTTTTCCTGCCGGATTATGGATAAATTGATTCCTATGTTTATAGGACAGAGACGGAATATCCTGGACCCGGCCCGCGCCGGAAAGAGACTGAATCAGACGCCGGAAGCATTCTTCCCCTTCTCCACGGACCATATAATCAATTAGGCCGGATTCTGCGGAGGAGGCAATTTCTTCGTACATCAGCGTTGCATGATAACCGCCGATCACAATGGTCGCTTCAGGTAAGAGACGCTTGATCAAACGTATCAGCGCCACGCAGGTTTCATACTGCCAGGCCATAGCGGATAACCCCACGACTTGCGGACGGATTTTCAGAAGAATTTTTTGCAGGTACCGGGCGAGCTGTTTGCGTTTCCGGATCAGATCGGCAATAAAAACTTCATGTCCTTCATCAATGTTTGCTCCGACACTGGCGATACCGCAATTGGGCATGTGAAACGCGCTTTCACGCATGATGACCGGGGCCACGTCCGGCATGGACAGAAGAAGAATTTTCACGAATGCTGCCTCTCGAATGATTATATTTTCCCTGCAGCCACCAGCCTGGAAAAATGCTCAAATGACCGGTCATATGTTTTTTCCGCCTCTTTCGGAAAAAAGCATCCGGGAATCTGCCTTTTGGAAAGATGATAAGTGATGCAATCACAGCAGACCCCCTTTCGCGGGCATGGCTCATAGGTGCAATTGCATTTTTTCAGATGGTTTTCCTTTTTGCATTCCATAATTTTTATCCCAACCATAGTTTGTGTGCGGGGTTTTTTTTAGAGTGATTCAGTTTAACTGATTCTTCGGAAGATAGCAAAGATAATTTCTTGCAAATTAGACGGGATGGGATAATGAACAATCGGCCATATCCGATGAAAAAGGAGATGGGTACAGCCTGACCAGACTCTGTGGCTGAAAGAAGGAAAAGGATGACCAGAAAAAAAAAATCTGCAAGCAGAAAGCGCTCCGTGTCGGATGTTCCTCTTCTGGGATTACTATCCGTCCTGTATTTTGCGCAAGGTTTGCCTTCAGGACTTCTGGGGAAAGCCCTGCCCTCCCTTTTACGCGAACAGGGGATATCCTTGTCCGCTATCGGTTTTACTGCGATGCTAGCCCTTCCGTGGACATTGAAATTTCTTTGGGCGCCTTTTCTGGACCGATTCTGGACGAGGCGTGGCTGGCTTTTAACACTCAATCTGACAACCTGCCTCATCATGCTATTGATCGCTGCCCGCGATTTCAGTCTGTGGGTAACACAATGTTTTTCTGTCCTGCTGGTTCTACTTTTCGGAATGAATCTGGTAGCCGCTACTCAAGACATTGCCACAGATGCCCTGGCGGTCAGCAGGCTTTCTCCTTCCCATCGAGGTTTGGGAAACAGTGTTCAAGTAATCGGTTATAAAGTCGGGATGATGATCGGGGGCGGGCTTTTGCTGTGGCTGGTTTCCCGCTTCGGGTGGCCATGTTCCTATGGTGCGCTTGCTCTTTTGATCATCCCGGTTCTCATTTGTGTCTGGTTCATGAAAGATGAATCATCTTTGGATGAATGTACGGCCAATCGTCCAGTGTGGTGTGGCTTTCGGGGGTATCGGCATTTATTTGCCGATTTTCTGCACCGTCCACGGATGGGATGGTGGCTGATGACCGTGGCTTTTTTCAAAGCGGGCGATTCGCTGGCGTCGCGAATGATCGGGCCGTTTTTGACCGATCAGGGAATGCCCCTCGCGGACATTGGACTTTTAACGGGGATCGTCGGTGCTTTTGCCGGATTGGCCGGCGCTCTCCTGGGTGGTTTGTATCTGACGCGCTGGTCGCGACGCAGTGCACTCATTTTATTTGGTGGTTTACAGGCGGCGGGTTTTGCCGGCTATCTGCTGATTTCCAACGGTTCATGGAGTGGTAATAATCTTTTGTATGCCGTTATTTGCGTGGAACAGTTTGCCGATGGACTTTCAACGGTAGCGCTGTTTACGGCGATGATGGATGTTTGCCGTCCACAATCGCCAGGTTCTGATTACACCCTACAGGCGGCATGTCAGGTGACGGTTTCCGGCCTGGCTGCGCTGGTGAGTGGCATTTTTGCACAGGCCTTCGGATATGCCGCTCTTTTTGCCACTGGAAGTTTTGTAACGCTTTGTGCTCTTGTGCCGGTTTTGATGTTTTATCGGAACAGGTAAATTCATTTGCTGATATTTCAAGAGCTTAACGGTTTCCGGATTTTCATTCCGATGAGCAATACGTTATGCAACATGGGCATAACGGCGACCGCGGTCTCACACATTAAGATCCATGAGCGTCATGTGGTAGTGATTAGGGAGCATTACGGCAATGGTCATCAATCCCAAAGGTGGCATAACCGTTTTGAATCCGGCGGCTTTGAGAGCACTTTCATGGCTCCAGAAAGTTTGAGGAGTCTTGGGGTGTATTATTAATGCTTTGATTTTATTCATATTGTCATCATTGAGTCATTTTGTGAATTTACTATAACTAAAGGCATAACATATGCCAATATATAAGCATATAAATTAGCATATATAAATGCTATAATAATAGCCTTATTGTGGCAAATAAAACGTTATAATAATATAGACGAGATGATGGCATTTAATATATGTAAAAATTAACAAAAAAAATTCAGGAGGGGACAATGACTGTTATTCGGAAAGAGCAAAAAGAACGATTAAAAAATGTTTTGCTAAGGGTAAGCATACCCGCGCAATTGATGAGCGAATTAAAAAAAACGCAAAAGCTTTGCCGGGAGAATAAATTATATTTTGATGTTAAGCCGGATATTATTGCTGCCGTGGAAAAAGCAATTGAAGAGGCGTTGGTTATTGTCAGTGAAGAAAAGAAAAGACAGTCTGAAAAAAATGCATGAAGGATGATCTGTGAAGAAAATGCTATGACTCAAACGGTTTTTTTAAGCATATTTTTTTTGCCGGTCATCCTTCATGAGGATATTTTCGTACAGGAAAAGAGCCATGATGATTTCACGCCTGGCCTGATTGGAAAGCGAAGCGATACCTCATCATGGCTTGGGTTCAATTTTTTTTGATGGTTAATTGGCGATAGCGGTTCCTACGGCCTTTCCGTCCTTGAAAAGGATGACATACATCATATCCATGGTGTTTGAAGACTTGTAGTAGCGCTCTTCCAGGCTGTTGCTCAGTTTTACAATTTTCACCGGTTTCACAAAATCACTTTCGATATCGGCTACTGATTTTCCGGACAGAGACATTGCCGGCATTAATCGCACGCTTTCATTGGTTGGCAACGTTCCTTCCGATGCAAATGCTGAAAAGCTACCCAGAGTCAGAGCCATCACGGATGCAAGGATCACAACTGCTTTTTTCTTCTTTGATAAATTTTTCATTTTATTTCCTCCGATTTTTTTATTTTCTTTTTTTTCATTTTTTTCTCTTTGTCATTATCATCAGCAAGGGTTGTGCCATAGAAGAATAGATAAAATATAATGTTTATTATCTAATATTTACGAAGATAACGCCTGCAAAGCCGCTTATGGATGTGCAGAATAGCGGAGAAAAGGTGTTTCATTATGGTAAAATATTATCATTATGATATAAGAAAGGCAGAAGGTTTGGTATTTCTAAAGAATATGTTGCTACGAAGCTGTGCCAAATTGATTTCCTGATCAGCTTTCTTTTCCATGCCGGTACCGAAGGTCTTAAGCAGTAAATAAGTGGTAAAAATCGGATCAGAAAAGACAAAAGGTTTAAGCGATAATCGCCTAAACCTTTGTTTTTATTGGTGCCCCTGGCGTGAGTCGAACACGCGGCACACGGATTAGGAATCCGTTGCTCTATCCTACTGAGCTACAGGGGCGTCCGTTTCTTTATTCCCATTGTAACGTGACGCGGTTTAACATTCTTTCATCTGACTGTCAACAAAGGGACTCGTGTTTTTGTCATGATTGACAATGTAAAAAAAATTTTTGATGTCATCATGCCAAGTTCCATCATAATTGAAATGCTCGTCTTCCCGCTTTACAAATATGCGAGTGCGATAACCGGAAGCCCAGACACAGAACGCGGAAATATCGATAAAATCGTTCAAGTGTTAGATGTCGCTTCCGCTTGAGTTTTGGCGGATCTTGCCGGTATCATTCAGATGGGCTAATTGCGTCTGCGATAGCGCCTGCCCGTCCGCGTACCTCCTCCTTCTACATTAATTGCCGCAATAGCGCTTGGTGTCAAAATAGTCAGTTTTGGACCCATTGTCCCGGTTGACTCACCTCAAATTAGTCTTGGTATCCAGGACGGTTCCGCTTGGATGAGCCACAAAGGTTCCTCCCTCAGGATTTTGCCGACCGCGGGAGCTGACGGCTGCTGTTCCATGGTCAGGTTTTGTATTCGTGCTTGTTCGGCTTGTTCTCGCGTCTTCTGATCGGTGTCTATTTCGGTTTTTTAGGCACAAAAGGCTTTTCGGGCGCCAGCAAAGCATTGCTTGCCTTTCGATTGTTTTTCCGCCATTACCGCCGGTAAAAATAAAAGTTGCCCTGCAACAAAGACGATTCCCAAGGCCATGTTTCTATACATCGGCCCATGGAATGTCGCAATAATTCCAATGCCTCACGATTGCGGGGATGACGGTCATGAAAAAAGGGCGTCTTATCCCTCCGGTCAGTTCTCAAAAAGTGCCGAACGGAGATAACGGGGCAGTCTGAAAACGATCAGTGCATGATTTCGGGTAAGCCGGGCCAGTTTTCATTGTTGATTGGTTTGGGATAACCAGAATCAGTTCTGTCTGCTCCGATATCGTAACGAATATATGCGTTACCTGTGAAGAAATAGGCTTTTCCGTTGCCCCAGTTCACGGCGGTATCGATTCCGTCCATCCAGGGGATGCCGGGCCAGGTTTTGTTGTTGATCGGTTTGGGATAACCAGGGTCAGCTCTGTCGGTTCTGATGTCGTAACGGATATACTGGGGCCCCTTAAAGAAGAAAGCTTTTCCGTTTCCCCAGTTTACGACGGCGTCGATTTCGTTCCAGGGGATGCCGGGCCACGTTTCGTTGTTGATCGGCTGGGGATAACCGGGATCTATTCTGTCGGCGCTGATATCATAGCGGATATACTGGTTAGCCTTGAAGAAATAGGCTTTTCCGTTGTCCCAGTTTACGGCAGCGTCGATTTCATTCCAAGGGATGCCGGGCCAGGTTTCTTTATTAATCGGTTTGGGATAACCGGGATCCATTCTGTCGGCCTTGATATCGTAGCGGATATACTGGTTAGCCTTGAAGAAATAGGCTTTTCCGTTATCCCAGAGCACGACGGCGTCAATGGATTTTCCGTTGCCGAAACTTTCGGCAAAAGCGGGTACTCCCCTTACGATACTGAACAGCATAAGTATCAGGAACAAATGGGTGTAGATCGATCTTTTCATAGCAGGCCCTCCTGGTTAGTTTATGCATCTTCGATGCAGATGCGAGGAATGATAATCAATCATCATATGTAAATACGAAGCCTTAACCTCCAAGGTACGCTTCTCGGACTCGGGGATTTCCCGTCAGCTCTTTGCCTGTTCCGGAAAGCACGATGTGCCCGTTTTCCAAAACGTATCCCCGCGAGGCGATATGCAAGGACATGTTGGCGTTTTGTTCAACCAGCAGGAGGGTTTTTCCAGCAGCGTTGATGTCCTGGATGATCTTGAAAATATCCCGTACCAAAACGGGCGAGAGGCCCATGGAAGGTTCATCCAGCAGGAGCATCTGTGCATCCGTCATGAGTGCGCGCCCCACAGCCAGCATTTGCTGCTCGCCGCCGGAAAGCATGCCGCCTTGCTGTCTGCTTCTTTCTTTGAGGCGGGGAAACAGGTCATAGACGTGCAGGAGATCATCTCGGATCTTTGCCTTATCTTTACGTTGCCATGTAGCCAGTAGCAGATTTTCCCTGACGGTGAGGTTGCCAAAAATCCCTCGACCTTCCGGGACATGAGCGATACCTGCGGCGACAATTTGATCGGTGGTTCGGTTCTTCAAATTTTGTCCTGTATACGTGATGGTTCCGGAAAAAGGAATCAGGCCGGAGATGGCTCTCAGAATGGATGATTTGCCCGCGCCGTTGGCACCGATGAGAGTAACGATTTCTCCATGTGCGACGTCGAACGAGAGATGGTCCACGGCCTTAATGTTGTCGTAAGAGACCTGAAGATCGATGACGGACAGCAGACATTTGGAGAGAATCATGATGTAACCTCCTCGCCCAGATAAGCTTCCATTACTTTGGGATTGGTTTGGATTTCAGCCGGTAGCCCGGCGGCAATGTTCGCGCCGAAATCCAATACAACGAGGCGTTCACAGATTCCCATCACGAGGCGCATCTGATGTTCGATTAGAATAATGGTGACAGAAAATGTTTTACGAATCCAGTGAATCAAATCCATCAGTTGCAGGATTTCATTGGGATTCATGCCGGCGGCCGGTTCATCGAGCAAGAGCAGTTTGGGTTTTGTGGCCAAAGCCCGGGCCATTTCCAGGCGACGCTGTAAACCGTATGGCAGATTCTTAGCCTTTTCGCCTGATGCGTCATCAAGATTGAAAATCGACAGTAGGTCGAGCGACTGGGTGGTGATACGGTTTTCCTCAGTGCGGAATCGACCGATATGCAAAAGTGCTTCGATGGGTGTGTAGGCAATCTGGCCGTAATGCGCAATGCGGATGTTGTCCAGAACGGAGAGTTCACGAAAGAGGCGGATGTTTTGAAACGTCCGGGCAATGCCTAAGGAAGTAATCTGGTGTGGGGTCAGGCCGACCAGTTCCCGGCCGCTAAGTTTGATGCTGCCTTCGCTTGCGCGATAGACGCCGGTGATTAAGTTGAAGACGGTGGTTTTGCCCGCGCCGTTGGGGCCGATGATGCCGATCAGCTCCTGCGGTTTTACGGTAAAGCTAAAATCGGATACTGCGCAAAGGCCGGCAAAGCGGTGTGTGAGGTTGATGATTTCAAGGAGCGGCATCCGGAGCCTCCTTTTTCTTCTGACGCCAGCGTTTTTCCGTAATCAGGTCGCGAAGCGGCTCAAACAGCCGGACTTCTTTTAAACCCAGAATGCCGTGCGGGCGGTAAATCATCAGAAGAACCAGCATAAGCGGCATAAAAACCATTCGCCAGACACCCAGCGGGCGCAGGATTTCCAGCAGGATGGTGTAGATTACAGCACCGACGATCGATCCGGAGATAGAAGCGATACCGCCTAAGTAAACCATAATCAGAATATCGGTGGACTTGATTATGTCGAACATGCGTGGGTTGATGAACTGCAGGGCGTGTGCAAACAGGCCCCCGGCAATGCCTGCGAAAAAAGACGAAACGACGAACGCAATCATTTTTACCTGGCGCGTATTGACACTCATCAGGTCGCTCGCGATTTCATCCTCGCGGATAGACAAAACACCGCGTCCGAAATTCGAATAAACCAGGTTACGGATGACCCAAACGGAAAGGGCCGCCCAGAAAAAAACCCAGGGCAGCGTAGTGAGCTTTTCCATACCTAACAATCCGCGCGGTCCGCCGACAGCATCGATATTTTCCAGCACGGATTTCACAATCATGCAAAAGGCCAGCGTGACGATGGCGAGATAATCGCCGCGCGTTTTGAAGGAAGGGATGGCTACAAGAAATCCGATCAGTCCTGCGCCCAAACCGCCTGCCAGAATCGCCAACGGAAAAAGGAAGTCGGATGCTCCGACGGGGAAAACGTGCACCGTGAGGAGCGAGGCGAGATAAGCGCCCACGGCCATGAAGCCGGCATGGCCGACGGAAAATTCGCCCATATAGCCGTTGATCAGATTCAGGCTGACGGTGAGAATAATGTTGATACCGACATAAATTAAAATCAGTTGAAGGTATAAATCCAGAAAATCGTAGATGTTGATGGCGACGCAAAACGAAAGCCCCGCGATCATGAAACTAGGCCAGAAAAAGGTGTGTCCGGTCAGCGTGTGCCAGCGTTTCAGCAGTGCCTGATAAATGGAAAGAACAGTTGCCATGATTATACCTTTTGCGGCTGGGGTTTTCCCAGGATGCCGTAAGGCCGGAAAATGAGAAGAATCAAAAGCAGGGTGAAAGCCACAAAGTCGCGATAAGTGGAGGGGAAAAACGCGGCCACCAGAATTTCCACACCGCCCAGGATAAAGCCGCCGATCATAGCGCCGCGGATGTTGCCGATGCCGCCGACAACCGCGGAAATAAAGGCTTTCCAGCCGACCATGATGCCCATATACGGATCAATGACCGGATAAGCGAGTCCATACATCATTCCGGCTGCGCCTCCCAGGCCCGTACCGATGGCAAAGGTCAGCGAGATGATTTTATTGACCGGCACGCCCATCAGCGGAACAATGGTCTTGTCCCAGGATATGGCGCGCATGGCCATGCCGGCCTTGGTATGCTGGACGACAAAGTCCAGAATCAGCATCAGAATGAGAGAAAGGAGGATGACAATGACTTGCAGAGACGAGATGGAAAGCGAGCCGACGGTCCAAGTGGTGTTGGTCAAAAGCGCCGGGATGTGTTTGGGGTAGGGAGACAAAGCCAGTGTAAAGTTTTCCAGAAAGAGACCGACGCCCAGGGCCGTGATGATGGCGGAGACCCGCGGGGCGTTGCGCAAGGGCTTGTAGGCCATCCTTTCAATGATGACGCCCAGAAAGGCCACGCCCAGCATGGACAATAAAAGCGTCGGAATAAAGGATAGGTTCAAATATACGGCCAGAAGGAAGCAGAAGAATGCGCCAACCATGAACAAGTCGCCATGGGCAAAATTGATCATGGTCAGAATGCCGTAAACCATTGTATAGCCCAGGGCAATCAGGGCGTAGATGCTGCCCAACTGTAGGGCATTGAGTGCTTGCTGAAAAAAATAGGCCATAAATGTTTAGGGTTTGGCGTTGGCAAACCACGTAAATTTGCCATCCCTAATTTTTAAAATGACCGCACTTTTCACCGGGTCGCCTGAGCCTTCCTGAAACTGCATATTGCCCGTCACACCTTCATGCTGCGGAATTTTGGCAAGGGTGTCACGCACTGCCTGACGGTTGTTCTTTCCGGCGGTTTTGATGGCTTTCCAAAGCAATCCGAAAGAGTCATACGTCAAAGCGGCAACGTCATCCGGTGTCGTACCGTATTTGGCTTTATAGTTGGCGATGAATTTCTTGGTGACATCTGTCGCCGCGTCGGCGGCGTAATGGGTGCTGAAATAGTAATCATTGCAATCGGCGCCGCAGAGCTTGACCAGATCGGAGCTTCCCCAGGCGTCGGCGCCGATGAACGGCACGGTGATGCCCAATCGTTTGGCCTGCTGGATTTGCAGAGGGATTTCGCTGTAGTAGTTGGGCAGAAAAATGATTTCCGGCCCGGCCTTTTTAATTTTGGTGAGCTGCGAGGAAAAATCCTTGTCATTGGTGGTGTAGGTTTCAAAAGAGACCACTTTGCCGCCGTTTTTTTCGTAAACGTCTCTGAAAATCTCGGCAATGCCCTTGTTGTATTCGGATGCAACGTCATAAAGCACGGCTGCTTTTTTCAGATTCAAATGATTCAGGGTAAATTTGGCCAGAACGCCGCCCTGGAAGGGATCGATAAAGCAGGAGCGGAAAACAAATTTTTTAGGAGCCCCTGTCTTAGAATCCAGCGTTGTTTTGGGAGCGGTTGACCAGGGGGTGATCAGCACGACTTTACTGGATTCGGCAATTTCTGCTGCGGGCAGAGCGTAACGGCTGGCGTTTGGACCGATGATGGCGAGGACCTTGTTTTGTGTGATCAACTTCTGAGCCGCCGAGACCGACTGATCAGCTTTTCCTGCATTGTCCTCGATGATCAGTTTAACTTTATATTTCTTATCACCCAATAGAATGCCGCCTGCGTCGTTGATTTCGGCGGCGGCCATTTCCGCCGCATTTTTACAGGATGCGCCGACAGCGGGTATATCGCCCGTCAGTTCAGCAATGACGCCGACTTTGATTTGGGAAGAATCCTCTTTGCCGCAACTGCAAAGACCAAGAGAGCAAATCACCAAAAGGATTATTGAAACAATCGTTTTTTTCATGAACTGTCTCCTTACCGGACCAGATGTTTTGTCGACCGCTTATAGGGGAAGGTCAACGCTCTGTCAACGAAAAAGAAGGATTTGCCCATGACACAGCGCAGGGGGGCCGAGGCGGATGGGACCTCACTAACCCAAAATGATCATCATGATCATGGATAAGAAGGATCAATATGACAAAGGCTATATTATTCAATAATTTATCGTGGAAGATGGTTATTCCGTCTCTTAAGCAAAACCAGTATTGATTTTTCGATTGTTTTTTTATAAGTTTATAAAAAATATTGAGTAGTACTTCTGATGACCCCGGAAAAAAAAGATCCCTTTGTTGCCGCCTGCAAAAAAATTCTGGTTCCCTCAAAAACGGTTTATAAGAAAGAGTTTACATATTCAGGGTATACTTATGAAGACATTTTTGAGCTGGCTGCCGGTTTAAAACAGACACTGGGAAACGGTGGAATGGAAAAATCAGTTTGTCTTTGCACGGAAAACAAAGCGGTGCTTGCAGCTTCCATTATCGCTTCCCTTCACGGCGCCTGCAATCTGATTCTTCCGTATGCTTATTCAATTCCTGCTCTGATGGAGTTGCGTGATGCGGCTGGTTTTGACATCGCAATTGCCGACCATCCTGAAGACGTGCCCGGTGTGGAAATAATCAATCCGCATGCCGGAGATTTGCGCTACTTGAATTCTGGAGACATTCGTGATCCCGATCAGCCTTTTTTGAGACTTTTCACGGGCGGATCAACGGGTAAACCCAGAGTGTGGTCCAAAACGCCGCGCAATCTGCTTAGCGAGGCCTTGTATCTTTGCACAAAATTCAATATAAAATCGCAAGATGTATTTCTTTCCACTGTTCCGCCTTATCATATTTACGGACTGCTATTTTCCATTCTGCTGCCTTTTGTAGCCCGCGCGAGAGTCCTGCCGGAAATTTACACTTTTCCCCAGGAAATTATTTCCACGATTAATCGGCACCAAGCCACCGTGCTGGTGAGTATCCCGATTCATTACCGGTCTTTGCATGTTGAGGACTTGTCCGTTTTTTCACTGAAAAAGGCTTTTTCATCCGCCGGCTTTTTAGATCGGTCCGACGCTTCTCATTTCCTGGAGAAAACGGGTATCGGTATCAGTGAAATTTACGGCTCCACTGAAACGGGTGGGATTGCCTTCCGCAGTGTTACAGAAAAGAAAGAGAGCTGGCAACCAGCGGATTCGGTTCAATGGCGTTTATCCGGCAGTCGACTGGCCGTTAAATCCGATTTTACCTCTTGCGAAATGGAAAGAGACGCTGACGGCTTTTGTATTACCGGAGATGAAGTCTGTCCCGAAGATAACAACCGGTTTGTGCTGCTAGGTCGTTCAGACGGCATTGTCAAAATTGCTGGCAAGCGGGTGGATCTTCTTGATATTCAGAATAAAATCAAGACATTACATTGTGTGCGGGATGTGGTGGTCATGGCGCTTCCGACTGAAACAGGTCGCGACAATATTGTTGTGGCGCTCATAGCCGGCGATCTGTCCGAAGTCGAGCTTCGCAAAATGATGATGGAAAAGCTTGATCCGTATGCTGTGCCGAGACGAATAAAAGTTGTGCAGGCCATCAAACGAAGCGCCACAGGTAAAATTGAATACCGGCGAGTGGAACAGATGTTTCGGGATCAGGAAAAGTAGATAAAGGTATGCCATAATGCAAATGAAGATAAAGAAAAAACGGGATACAGGGACTTCCTGTTTTTTGGGCAAGACTTCCGGTGCTATTTCGAGGTCCCCTGTTGCATCATGAAATGAAATTTACTGAAGGGAGGGGTATCGTGGGTTCCAAGAAAAACTCTTGACAGAGGCTAATGATTCATATAGCATGATTACCAACTTGTCAGAGGCCTTATTGGCCCTGCCCTTTGGAGCGTTTTCAAGTATTCAAACAAACTAATCGATATTTATCCGTAGCTGCTGTAAAATCGTGAGTATCCCCACGTATTTTTTGAAAAAATGCAGTCAATCTCTCTGCAACTTCATTATCGATCATTGACTAACCCAAATTAAGGAAACATTTATGAACATCGAAGACATCAAACGGTTGCCCATTAGCGAACTCAACAACATGGCCAAAAACCTGGAGGTGCCGGGTGCAAGCGGAATGCGCCGTCAGGATCTCATTTTTGCAATTCTGCAAACACAGGCTGAACAAAACGGTGTGATCTCCGGGTCCGGCGTTCTGGAAATCCTTCCGGACGGGTTCGGTTTTTTGCGTGCTGTCGATTATAATTATCTGCCCAGTCCGGATGATATTTACATTTCACCCTCGCAGATTCGACGTTTTAATCTACGAACCGGCGACACCATTTCGGGTGAGGTGCGTCCTCCCAAGGAAGGAGAAAAATATTTTGCCCTGCTCAAAGTGGATGAGGTCAATTTTGAAAGCCCGGAACAGGCACGCGATAAAATCTTGTTTGACAATCTGACGCCTCTTTATCCTGATGAAAAGCTAAACCTTGAATTTGAATCAGAAAATTATTCAACCCGCATGCTGGATTTATTTGCTCCCATCGGTAAGGGGCAGCGCGCTCTGATCGTCTCGCCGCCAAGAGCTGGAAAGACAGTCCTTTTGCAGGATATTGCACACAGCATAACAGCCAATCATAAAGAAGTGGTTTTGATGGTGCTTTTAATCGACGAGCGGCCCGAAGAAGTCACCGATATGCAACGCAGCGTCAAAGGCGAGGTCATCTCATCTACCTTTGATGAACCAGCCACGCGCCACGTCCAGGTAGCCGAGATGGTCATTGAAAAAGCCAAGCGTCTGGTGGAGCATAAGAAAGATGTGGTTATTCTTCTGGATTCGATTACACGTCTGGCGCGTGCCTACAACACGGTCGTTCCCCCCTCCGGAAAAGTGCTTTCCGGAGGGGTGGATTCCAATGCCCTGCACAAACCCAAACGTTTCTTCGGCGCAGCCCGAAATATTGAAAATGGTGGAAGTCTGACGATTATTTCCACAGCGCTGATTGACACAGGCAGTCGCATGGACGAGGTGATTTTTGAAGAATTCAAAGGAACCGGCAACATGGAACTGCATCTGGATCGCCGCATTGCCGACCGACGCATTTTCCCCGCATTTGACCTTATTCGGTCCGGTACACGTAAGGAAGAACTTCTGATTCCTAAAGCCATTCTCAACCGTGTCTGGATTTTGCGTCGCCTTTTACAGGAAATGAATCCAGTCGATGCGATGGAATTCATTACCGGGAAGATCAGAAAAACCGAAACCAATAAGGAATTTCTGGAATCCATGAATTCCTAGCGAAATCATGGATTCAGTTCAGAAAAATCCTTTTTCATGTTGAGAGGATAAGAATAAGCGCAGGAGGAAGAAGAAAAAATGAAAGAAGGTATTCATCCGGACTACAAGGAAACCACCATCACATGTGTTTGCGGCAATGTGATTGAAACCAAGTCTACGAAAAAAGACATAAAGATTGAAATCTGTTCCAACTGCCATCCGTTCATGACCGGGAAACAGAAAATTATCGATACGGCGGGACGAGTGGAAAAGTTCAAGAAAAAATACGCAAGCCAAGGCGATACTGTACCGTCAAAAAAGGAATCTAAAAAGAAATAAAACGCACGGATGCCGGAAATTACTGGAAGTATGAAAATATATCAAGCAATGTTTTCGTACAGGAAAAGAGCCATGATGATTTCACGCCTGGCCTGATTGGAAAGCGAAGCGATACCTCATCATGGCTTGGGTTCAATTTTTTTTGATGGTTAATTGGCGATAGCGGTTCCTACGGCCTTTCCGTCCTTGAAAAGGATGACATACATCATATCCATGGTGTTTGAAGACTTGTAGTAGCGCTCTTCCAGGCTGTTGCTCAGTTTTACAATTTTCACCGGTTTCACAAAATCACTTTCGATATCGGCTACTGATTTTCCGGACAGAGACATTGCCGGCATTAATCGCACGCTTTCATTGGTTGGCAACGTTCCTTCCGATGCAAATGCTGAAAAGCTACCCAGAGTCAGAGCCATCACGGATGCAAGGATCACAACTGCTTTTTTCTTCTTTGATAAATTTTTCATTTTATTTCCTCCGATTTTTTTATTTTCTTTTTTTTCATTTTTTTCTCTTTGTCATTATCATCAGCAAGGGTTGTGCCATAGAAGAATAGATAAAATATAATGTTTATTATCTAATATTTACGAAGATAACGCCTGCAAAGCCGCTTATGGATGTGCAGAATAGCGGAGAAAAGGTGTTTCATTATGGTAAAATATTATCATTATGATATAAGAAAGGCAGAAGGAGGGTCCTGGATGCTGGCGGAACTGATTAAAAGTAGTGAACTGTTACACTTTGATGAACTGACAGGATTTCCGATCCTGGGTCATAATCATCGGTGTCTTATCATCGTTGTGGCCGCTCTCGTCAGATTGAGAGATGATTTAATTACCTCAGTAGGTATGGAACGGGCATCAGTGATCATGACCCGCTACGGATATCAAACGGGTATCGAAACGGCCATGAAAATGGCCGAGCTGTATGAATTTGACACACTGGAAGAATGGTTTTATGCGGGAATTCGTATGCAGTCGATGTCGGGAATGGCCAATACAGAAATATCCGAGCTGGAAATTGACAAGGAATCAAAATCCATGTCGTTTTCGGGAAAATGGAGAAATTCCATAGAAGCGACATTTGCCAGTGAAAATCCGATTTGTCTGATCGCGACCGGTTATTTGAGTGGCTATGCCAGTGCCATTATTGGAGAAGAAGTTCTAGTACGTGAACTTTCCTGTCAGGCGCAAGGTCATCCCACTTGCAAGTTTGAGGGGAAAACGCTGTCGCAATGGGGTGAAGATGGAGAAAGTCTGCGTCAAAACATGTATGTTGATCGTCTGGCTGACGAAGTTGCCTGTTTGCGGGAAATCATGGAAGAAGAGAAAGCAAGACTGGAGAGCCAGCGGCAGGAGATCTTCGCTTTAAAAGAGCACCTTGCAAAATCTGTTACGGACTCTGATATCATTTTTCGCAGTGAATCCATGGAAAAGTTGTTACTACTGGCTGAAAAGGTGGCTCCCACTCCTTCCACCGTTTTAATCCAGGGTGAAAGTGGAACGGGCAAGGAACTTATCGCCCGTTTTATTCATCGGCGTTCCGGAAAAGCCGACAAACCCTTTATGGCGATCAATTGTGCCGCCCTTCCTCACAATCTTTTGGAATCTGAGCTTTTTGGACATGTCAAAGGAGCGTTTACAGGAGCGGACAGGGACAAGGCGGGTCTGTTTACCGAAGCGGCTGATGGAACTCTGTTTATGGATGAAATCGGCGAGTTGCCGCTGGATATTCAGGCCAAGTTGCTTCGCGCTCTTCAGGAAAAGGAAGTTCGCCCGCTGGGTGGATTGAAAAACTTTCCCATCAAGGCCCGCATTATTGCCGCGACGAACCGGGATTTGCGCAATATGGTTACAGACGGACGATTCCGTGAGGATTTATATTACCGATTTTCTGTGTTTCCCTTGTCCTTGCCGCCTCTTAAAGAGAGAAGACAGGACATTTTATTGATTGCCCGCTATTTTCTCAATCGTCTGGATGCCGACCATCCGGGTTTTGATCCGAAAACGGTTCGTCTTCTTGAAAAGTATTCTTGGCCGGGCAATGTTCGGGAACTGGAAAATTGTGTTGAATATGCGGTGATTCTTTCCGGTAAAGAAATGATTCTGCCCTTGCATTTGCCTCCTGCGATAGCATCGCCGCCTACCGACTCTCTTTCTTCCATTGCCGCGGATATGCCGACCTTTGCGGAACTTCAGAATCGTTACGTGAAGCTTGTCCTGGAACATACTAACCAGGACCGCATTGAAGCTGCACGTATTCTGGATATCGGCACGGCCACTATTTACCGATGGTTAAAATCGGAAAACGCTTGCCAAAAGAAGTGATTCTCCTGTCGGGTGCAGATGCATTTTGATGTATGAACAAGGGGGAAAAGAGTGGGGGACGCATTTTGCGAAATAAAAGATTGAGGAAACGGGCTTAAGTCATTGTTTTTATTGGTGGGCGATGTGAGACTCGAACTCACGGCACCTGGCTTCGGAGGCCAGTACTCTATCCATCTGAGCTAATCGCCCTTTATTGGCTGTCTCTACTATATCCGGGCGCAATCTTCAATGAATAAATGATTCCGATCACTGTAAATTTACTTTCCTTCAAAGGAATGGTTTGTCCACAACATTTTCTGTCGGAAACGAGGTTATCCCTTAGGCTTGCCGGCCGGTTGTGTGACCTGCTTTTGGGAAGTATGGTCTTTCCCGGAATAATAGTTGCTCCACGATGAGGTTTGGTGCAGATCCCAGTTGCACGGAGGAACGATGTTGTTCTCCAGTTGCCTTTCCTCTTGATGATTCTTTAATCTGGCGTATGCCCGAACGTATATACATTGCCTTTTCCCGGGATAAACTTCGCACCATCCCTGAAAGCTTCCGCCACAGGGGCCGTTGCGTTGCTTCTTGGGACACTGCGACATCGGACACAGATAGGCTGTGTCGATCAAAGCGCAGTCTCCACAGTCCTGACAATCAAAAAGAAGAACTTTGGTTAAATGCTCCATTTTATGTAAAGGATTTTCTAAACGGGTTTTCCGGACCTTGTTGAAAAACTTCTGAGAAGTACCGTAGAGTTTTTTCCCCGGTTCGAACATCAGTGCATGAAAAAAACGTGAAACTTCGTATGAATAGGGAACCGGGGAATCAAGCGGCCGCTTCTGACGCTCTGTCGGGGTTTCCCGATTGAGTCCCGTTACCGGATCTTTTTCGAAAAAGTAGAAGCCTCCGTCTACAGGATAATCAAAAAAACGAAGCAGATCGGGCCATTGGGACACAAGATCTTCTCCCTGCCGGATAATGGTTTCCACCTGTTCATATGCGATATTATGTCCGCCGATGTGAACACCGTTGTATCCCATTCCTTTAAGAATGGCGTACATGCGGGCGGCGCGCAGCATTCTGGCTTCTTCTCCCTTATCAGGTTCTGTGCGCTCCCGGTCGATTTCTGCAAGAAGTTGATCTGTGACAACGGATCCAGGCAGATCATTGCGGTTCATCATTTTGGCTGCGCCATAAGGGAGAATGTAAATATTACCGATCAGAGGAATCTTGAGACCGTTAAATTTCAGGAAAAGAAGAAGTTCATGAAATTTTCTTGCGTCATACCCCAGCTGTGTGACAATGAACTGTGCTCCCGCGTCAATCTTCTTCATTAATTTATAATATTGACCTATCAATTCCGCTTCCGTCGTCTTGAAGGGGGATACGACGGCTCCGGCAAAGAAATCGAAGGGTTTTTGCCGGACCATGCCCCTGATACTCTGAAATTCAAGGCCACGGTTCATTTCCGTAATTAATTGAAGGACATGAATGGGGTCCAGATCAAAAACCGGATGGGGTCTTCCCTGGTAACCGGAGACGGGATAATCGCCCGTCATAATTAGAAGATTTTTTATTCCGGCACGGGCCAGGGCGTATAGCTGACTTTCAATGGCGTTGCGGTTTCTGTCTTTACATGTCAGATGCACAAGAGGTTCAATGTCCAGCCGGACAATTTCGCTTCCCATGAAATCTGCAGACATCGCCGGGGATCCTCCGGGATTGTCTGTGAGTGTCAGTGCATGAATCCGTCCACCCGCAGCCGCCTGTCCGGCCAGCGCGATGGCCTTGTCCTGTGCCGCTTCTTTCGCACCTCTTCCCGGCACCAACTCCCAGGTAACGGAAAAATTTTCATTACGTAATAATGTTTCTTTGAAACGATTGCCTTTCATGAAAAACGATATCCAGCCTTTCTTCTCAATAGGTTGAAACTTGCATTTACCTCTGGCCTTGTCAACAGATAACATCAATGTGATTGATTTTCTATAGCTACACCAATAGACAAATGAACCGGTAACCACGCTCAAGGCGTTACTGAGCATGATTCTGTTTATTAATTTGTTGATTAGCACAAGGAGACGTTATGAAAAAAACGTGGAGCGGATTCACTTGGTTTCTGGTGGCTTTATCGGTCATGTTGCTTTCTCTGGATGAGCCGGCCAGGGAGTAAAGCTATCAGTATGTCACCCAGCGGGGAACAAGGGGTGATGGAGACGGACAATTTGAGTCGCCCCGAGGCATTGCCGTGGATACCTCCGGCAATGTTTATAACCGGATTCAGAAGTTTTCTCTTGCTGAAAACGAAAAAAGCGGATGTTTAATCGCAACTGCCGCCTCTGGTTCCCATCTTCATCCGTGTTTGCAGATTCTCTGTCAGTGCCGGGATGATGTCATCAAAAAGGCCGTTTCGGTAAAATATTGGTTGACTGGTACTACCGGGTGTCTCCTGGTGCTGACAAAGTTATCGAAAACGATTATGTTGCCAAAGCTGTTGTTCGCACGGTGCTTCTCCCGGCCATCGGTTTTGGCTACCTGTGCCTGAAGGTGTGGGTGTTTCCGGCTTTGCTGATGCTGATGATTTTGGGGATTATTGTAGGAATGGGTACCGTAAAAATTTATAGTGACCGGAAAATGCGATGAATTTCTGAGAGACGGACCGGGAATAGCTTTCTCTGAGCAACGGCTGAGCTACAGACGCCGCCATTTCAGCCGGGCCCGAACGCGAGTCTCATCGAACCATTCAGGGGGAATATCGGCCGGCTCATAGGTCTTGCCGAGGTTTTCGATCTCCAGCGGCAGGTTGAGAGCCCGGGCGACTCGGGCCCCCACATGCTGGGCCTGGTCTTCAAACATTGCCGCATTAATCATGGGAGTGGTGTAGAAGAAGAAACGGGAATTTCGCGGCTTTTCCGGAGGATAGCCGATCACGGTGAGGAGTGCTTCCTGTCCTTTCATGCACCAGACGGGATAGGCTTCGTCGGCCACGAAAGCGGTTGAGGAATCAGGAGCGATGGCCAGCTTTATCATTCCCACCTTGATGCGGTCCGTTCCTTCCAGACGGTGATTCCTGGTTAGAAAGGAAATGCGTCCGAAGAGCTTCCAGGACACCGTAGCTTCGGGCCGCTGTGAGGAGAAGATGATGACCCGCTCCAGGAATCCCAGGACAATGCCGCCGGTGAAAATGATGGAAAAGGAGAGCAGGAGTTCGGGAGACTGTCCTCCCTGATTGGCTAAGATGAGCCAGGCCAGCGGTGCGGCCAAGAGCAGGCTAAGACCGGCGAGTCCCAGTCGGAGTTTCCGGAAGGGAGGACGGATGATCAAATCCCTGATAACCGGGCAAGTGTGCGAGTGACCTCCGTCTTTCCCGGCGGAATCCATTGTTATGTCTGTTTTATTCTGAACCATCCGTTTTCCTATTCTGGATTGGTTATGGGGTGCGTCTATGACGAACAGGCCCTTCGGGATCCGGAAGTCCCGAAACCGGTATCTTCTGAAAAAGCTGCTTCCCCGTTACTTCAAGTAGATCGGGGCATTCATCAACTTTGTCTTGCGCCAGCAATCATGTCGATGTGCGCCTTGTCAATGGTCATCGGATTGCAGGAGGTCATGCTGCCGATACCTTTGACAAAGAGACGCTGATACTCCTTCGGACGCAGGCCGGTGTGCCGCTGGAAGATCTTCCGAAAGGAGCTGATGTCTTCGTATCCCACATGATAGGTGACTTCTTCAAAGGTTGTATAGGGTTTTTCCAATAGAGCCTTCGCGGCATTGATCCGCACCTTCTGCAGATAGACGAGTGGAGAGCTTCCCGTTGCCTGCTTGAAACGACGCTCTAAGGTGCGATGACTCATGGCGTATCTTTCGGCAAGCATGGAAATAGTGATGCCCTCCCTGTAATTCTCCTCGATCCACCGCTGGATGGCTAGGATATCCTGCTCGTGATGGCTTTTCGGGAACTGGACAGCCGCATAAGGGGCCTGGGTGGAGCGACCAAAGTCTTGGATCATCGCTTTTGCACACTGTACCGCAACCTCACGGCTGCTTAGCTTTTCTATAAGATAAAATGACAGGTCATTGAAGGAGTTTGAACCGCCTGAACAGTAAAGATCCCCTTCGTCCGTCAACATCGCCTCCGGCCTGAGATGCACAAGAGGATATCTGCTGCGGAATAGATCGATAAATCCCCAGTGGGTCGTGGCTGTTTTTCCATCCAGGAGTCCTGTTTCGGCAAGCAGAAATGCACCGGTGCAGATACTGGCGATCTGGACCCCCGATCGATATTGCTGTTTCAACCAGTCAAGAACTTCTCCATTTCTTTCGATGACCCTTCTGACATCACCCGTAATGGCGGAAATGATAATCAAATCTGTTCCTGTCACTTCATGAATGGCACAATGGGGTTTGATATAGAGCCGATTGGCACATTTCACTCCTTTGCCGTCCGGCGAGGCGACAATAACCTCGAAACAGGGAGAAGCTTGTTCGCCGCAGGCAATATTCCAGAGAACACCGGCAAAAAGGAAAGCATCCATGGGGCCGGTTATGCTGGATGCCTGGGCGCCGCGCAATGCGAGAATGGTCACTTTCTTCATCATCGCCTCCTCTGGTAACTATGTCGTTAATCCCCTCTTTTTTGTCAATTATGCCACTTCTGTTTTCCTAATGCAAGGGATAGGATGTGAGCCAAGAAAAAAATGAGGAGGAAAAAAACATGATGACAAAAGATGAAGCAAGAGAGTTTGCCTCCCGCTGGCTTCCGGCATGGACCGGAAACAACCCGGAGAAGCTAGCTGCCTTCTATGCCGACGATGCCCTGTACTCCGATCACCTCGTTCCAAAAGGTGTTATCGGCAAAGTGAAGATCTTGGCACACTTCCGCAAATTGCTGGGGCAGAATCCCGAATGGGTATGGACGCTCATTGAGGCAATTCCCATGGAAGGCGGATTCCTCTGCAAGTGGTTGGCTAGGATACCCGTGGTGCAAAAGGTTGTTCAGGTCATCGGGGTTTGACTGGTCCAGTTTGATGATCTCGGGAAGATCAGACGCAATGAGGTGTATTTTGATCCCCGTGAAGTTGTGGCGGAGATCATGCGGTATCAAAAGCAAAGATGAAACACGGGAAGCATGTATCACTATTTTACGAATAAAGAGCAACTAGCGGCGGTGGTTCTGGAAGGAATTGCCGATTATCAAGCAGTATTCATGGAAGAACTGGATCATCATGAAGACGTCCAAAATAGCATCTTGGCCGTTATTCAAAACTGTCTGAAGTGAGTCGAACAGTATCCCGATTGATTCCGGTTCCTTTTCCAGAAACGGTACGCGGAATTCATCGGGGAAAGAAAAGAGGAACAGAATCGACTGAATGCCTTTTTCAAGCTAATTCTTGCAGTTGATGGAGAAATTTGTTAATTCTTCTGCATGTTTCGTCAAAAAGTAAATATTCTATGGCAATTATGGGCTTATCTGGTGATTCTGATCGTTGGCACGGGTCCGTCAGAATGTTTTGCCGTTACGGAAATATCCAATGTCCGTTACTGGACAGCGCCCGACCAGACACGCATCGTATTTGATTTAAGCAAAGAGCCGGACTATCAGTTTCAGATCAAGGAAAATGAAATTCGTCTGGTTTTTTTCAACGCTTCTTTATCCCCGTCCCTGCCAGTCGAAAAAAAAATCAGAAAACCGGGTGTCCATAAGATTCTCTTCAAATCTACGGAAGATCATACCTGTAAAATCAAAATCATCTTGAGTGGCCATTCAACAGCTGAAGTCTTTAAGCTGAAAAAATTCATGGAAAAGCCGGACCGGGTGGTTGTCGATATTGTTCCGGAAGAGGCTGAAATGAAAAAAACATCCAGGGAACAGAAGCCTGCAACCAGAAAAAAAAGGATTATTGTTGTAGATCCCGGACATGGTGGAGAGGATCCTGGCGCTATTGGAAAGAATGGAACCTATGAGAAAGACGTTGTTTTGGCGATCAGCCGTGAAATCAAAAAATCCATTGATAAAATACCCGGATACCAGGCTTTGTTGACCCGTGACGGAGATTATTATGTGGCTTTCAGCAAACGCCTGAATATGGCCAAACAAAAAAACGCCAGCCTCTTTATCAGCGTTCATGCAGATGCAGCTAGAAACCGTCTGGCCAGAGGCAGTTCTGTGTATTGCCTTTCGACAGGCGCTGCCAGTAACGAAGCTGCAAAATTACTCGCGAAAAATGAAAATTTATCGGATATTATCGGCGGGGTTCCCGATGGTGAAGGCAATAATCAGTCGGACGAAATTATTCTCAATATGTTTCAGACCAATACCATCAATCTGTCGAAGCTGTATGCTGTTGATTTAATTAATTATGTTGGTCGTATCCAATGCCTGAAATATCCTGTTTTTCAAGAAGCGCCCTTTCGCGTTTTAAAACTTCTGGATATTCCGGCGGTGCTTTTGGAAACAGCTTATCTTTCCAATGCTGAAGAGGAGAAGCTATTGAAAAAAAACAGTTTTCGCAAGACTCTTGCCTCAGCGGTGGCTTCATCCGTCGTCAGTTATTTTTCCACCGCATCATCTTCTAATTCCGCGACGGATCTGGTAGACGCCAAGGGCGATGCCACGCATGAGCAAGAAAAGCCCGCCGCCGCCCGTCCGGTAAAAACGATTTCTTATCAGGTGAAAAAGGGCGAAACGCTTAATAAAATCGCAAAACAGCATAGCACCAGTTTAATCGTGTTGTTAAAATTGAACCGGATGAAAATGGACGATTCCTTGTATGTAGGACGGAAAATCCTTATTCCGGTTGCGGAGACGGATACCACAGATGCGAAACCCCTGAAGGAATACATAGTGAAAAAAGGCGACACGTTGTTTGCGCTTGCAAAAAACAATGCTGTAACGATTGATGAATTGCGACGACTCAATCACATGTCGCAAGACGATGTTTTGTGCTCGGGGCAGAAAATCAAACTGCCGCAATAGAGGAACAAATGGATGGGAAATAATGAATGTCAATAAAATAATAATCCTGATTCTTTGTGGGTTTGCTTTGATTTTGTCCTGTAAGCCGGCAGAGGAGCCTGTTGTCAAGGATCATCGTTTGAAAGTCACGGCTACGATTTTTCCTTTGGTTGATTTTGCCCGCCATATCGGAGGAGACAAAGTAACGGTTAAAATGCTTCTTCCTCCTGCCTCTGATGCGCATCATTATGAATTAAAACCCAGTGATATCGTGCGGGTCAGTAAAACGGACGTTTTCCTTTTCACGAGTTTTGAGATGGAATACTGGGCATACAAAATTATCAAGGCCGCTGCTGAGAAAACCAACATGACGGCGGTCGAAACAGGCCAGGGAACTACTTTGCTGCCTCTGACGGAGATTCATAGACATGACGGCAGGGAAGATCAAACAAATCTTTCACATGCCGAACAGGAACACTCTTCCAAATATGATCCGCACATCTGGCTGGATTTTGATAATGCACGGATTATGGTTGATAATATTACAAAAACTTTCATCAATAAAGATCTGAAAAATAGTGAGTATTATAAAAGAAACGCTGAGGCTTACAAATTCAGGCTCACGCAACTGGATCAAAAGTATCAGGCGCAGTTGGCAAACTGTAAAACCAGAACGGTTTTGCATGCCGGACACTGGGCTTTTGCGTATCTGGCACAAAAGTACCGCTTAAAATATATCTCCGCGTACAATATGTCTGCCGATACGGAGCCGTCTCCACAGCAAATCATGGCTTTGATCGAACAGGTCAAGACCAAAAAACTTCCCTATATTTACTATGAAGACCTGGTTGAGCCAAAGTTGGCCAGAACCATTGCCGGCGAAACCGCCACCGGTCTGCTCAAGCTATACAATGGACACGACATCAGTAAAAAGGATTTTCAGTATGGTGTCACATTTCTGGATTTGATGGAAAGAAATCTGGTCAATCTGAAAAAGGGAATGCAATGTCCATAATTTGTGTAGAGAACTTGAGCTTTCGATACAATGGTGTGGATGTGCTCCGCAATATCTCCTTTGCTGTCGAAAAAAGCGTCTATTTGGCCATCGTCGGGCCCAACGGTTCGGGAAAAAGTACGCTGATCAAAAACATTTTAGGAATTTTACAACCGGAGCAAGGCACTGTGGAACTGTTCGGCAAGTCACTGGGGCATTTCCGTGACTGGCATAAAATCGGCTATCTGCCACAACGGCTTAGTGGCCTGAATAGTCACTTTCCCGGAACGGTGGCCGAAATTGTCCAGATGGGGATTCCGAAAGGGGACAAGAACCGTCTCAAACGAACATTAGAGAAGATGGCGATCGATCATCTTTCGTCACGCCTGATCGGCGAATTGTCCTATGGTGAGCAGCAGCGGGCCATGCTGGCGCGGGCGCTGATTAGACAGCCGGAATTGCTGATTTTTGACGAACCGACAACCGCCCTGGATCCGGAAACCAGGGAAATGTTTTATGCTCTGACGCAGCAGATGAGCCGGACGGAAGGAACGACCGTGATTCTGGTGACTCATGACAGCGGGATCGTTGGTCAATACGCGCAGAATCTTCTCTATCTGGACAAGAAAGTCATCTTTTCTGGAACATTTCAGGATTTTTGTTCGTCTCAAGAAATGACAGGAGTTTTCGGGCTGAATAGCCAGCACATTATCTGTCATCAACATGACCGGCCGAGGCGTGGCGTCTGATGGGCTTGATGGAAATATTCTATTACGGATTTGTTCAGCGGGCTTTACTGGCTGGAGCTTTAATTGCCTCTGTTTCGGCGCTTCTGGGTCTTTTTCTCATTTTGCGCCGTTTTTCCCTGATTGGTGACGGACTGGCCCACAGCACCTTCGGCAGCGTTGCCGTTGTTCTTTTGATCGGTGTCAGTCCTTTTTACATTACTCTGGCGGCATTGCCGCTCGTGATGGTTTCGTCCCTGGCAATATACAAATTAACGTCATCCCGAACCATCAATGCGGATGCTGCCATCGGCATGATTTCCTCACTGGGAATTGCGATCGGAATTATTCTGGCCAGCTTATCTGGCGGATTCAATGTTGATTTGTTCAGTTATCTGTTTGGAAATATTCTTACCGTCAATAATACGGAGTTACTGCTATCTTTTTTTGTCTTCGCAGGGGTTTTATTTGTGGTGGTCTATTTTTACGATGAGCTGTTTGCGATAACCTTTGATCAGGAACTGGCTCAAAGCATGGGCGTGAAAACCGGGCGGATGAATGTCATTCTCTTTCTCCTGACGGCCATTGCAGCCGTTCTGGCCATGAAAGTCGCCGGAATCATGCTTGTCTCCGCTTTGCTGATTCTTCCGGCGCTTACCGCTCTGCAACTTTCCCTGAAATTTCGGACGACAATGATTGCGGCGGTCGGTTTTGCAGTTGGGGCTGTCTTTTGCGGAATCCTTTTTGCCTTTCTCTTGAATCTTCCGGCAGGCGCAACGATTGTTCTTTTTAATATCTCCTTTTTTTTACTGGTTTTCGCAGTGAAAAAGCTTAGCACTTTAAAGATTTGAAAAAACGCGGCACATGGTTTTCCGCAAGCGAGGAGAATTCCGTGAAATAGTTTTGCTGGAATCCAAGGGAGCGAGCTCTTCCCTCCTGGTCATAATGATTACTATTTAACGACAGGAACGGTTCATGGTTTTGAGTTCCTGAGCAGCTTAAAAAAAGTGCGCCTATTTTTTTATGATTTCACCAGCATGTCCAGCTTTTGAACAAATGCCTCGATATTGTCGGACATGGTGATCAGTTCTGAAGAAACGGCCGCTGTTTCTTCAGCGCTGGCGGCATTGCTCTGGATGACGATGTTCATGTTGTCGATGGCCTTCTCGATTTCTGCAATTCCCTGAGTCTGTTCCTGAGAGGATTCCGTAATGACTTTGAGGTGGTCCACGAGATCCTCTGTGACTTTCACGAAGGTTGAAAAGGCTTCGTCGGAACTAACGGCAAGTTCGGCGCTTTTTTTGATGTTCTGGATGCTGCTGCCGATGATTTCCTGGGTGCTTTTGGAAGCTTCGGCAGACTTGCGGGCTAGGTTTCGGACTTCGTCGGCGACTACGGCAAAACCGGCTCCCGCTTCACCGGCCCGGGCCGCCTCCACAGCGGCATTCAGGGCTAAAAGATTGGTCTGGAAGGCGATACTATCGATAGTCTGGACGATTCGGACGGTCTTCACGCTGGCTTCGTTTACCTCATCCATCGAGTTTCGGAGGTTTTTGAGGGATTCATTGGTACTTCTGACAATCTGGGAGGTATTGGCCATGAGTTTCTGGGCGTCAAGAACGGTATCCGTGTTTTTCTTTGTCTTTTCAAAAATTTCCTTGAGCATGGCCGCCGTTTCTTCCATAGCCGCTGCCTGAGAGGAGGCGCCGTTGGCGAGATTGGTACTTGAACTATCGATAACATTTGCGATTTCAGTCAACTTACTGGAAGAATCCCGGACGTCTCCGACGGATTCTACGAGTTTGGTGTTCGCCCGGTGCATGGCTGTGCTGACCAGGATTCCCATAATGGTCACCAGGATCAGGCAGATGAAGTTGTCAATAAACGTGCTTTTCACCAGACTGAGGATCTCCGGGGGCAATTTATCTTTGATGGCGGCAAAATATACGGACAGAACACAGAGAAAGCTTATGCCTGAAGCAATTATGTATTTTCTTTCGTTGAAAAGGGTTGCAATGGCCTGGGTTGCATACATGAAGGCCATGTAGGTGGTAAATCCCTCATATATGACGGTTCCCTTGTATTTGATGTACATGCCCAGGCAGGCCATAAGCGCATTGACAATCAAAGTTAGATTGGCGGCGGCATGATATTTGCCGGACCGCAGGAGAAAAAAAGAAGTGACGAGCGATGCCATGACGATAACCATAGGACCGATCGCTTTTTTAAACTTCTCCACGTCAGCCACCAGAAACATTACGGCCATGACGGCAAATAAAATCATCCCAGAGATAAGAAAAATATTCAGAAACCAGGCCCGCTGCTGGGTATGGTTATCCTGGTCTGCAAACCGCTCGATGAAAGATTCCCGCATCCGTGTCCATGCATTTTGACTCTCCATGAGATCCTCCTGAATTTTATGCTAAAGTTGCCCGTATAGCGATTGTTCGGTTTTACAGATCCAGTCAATAGTGGTCATCTATCCGGCTTTGGTGACAATACATTCATTCCATCTTATGTAACCATATTTCTCCGCCAGAGGAATTGATGCGGTTTTCCCTTTTTGTGATGCTGAATATATGTGGCGGTGCATTGTGTGTCAAGAAAATTTTGGACGGTTCATATAGAGCTTGAGTGCAATGATGGAGTGACTTTGAGTTTGGTTCTGATATCCGTTCTTTCGGCCAGATCGGTTGTATAGTTGCCATTGATGAAATCCTCTTCATTCAGGATAACGTGATGAAAAGGAATCGTTGTTTTCGGGCCATGTAATTCCACTTCGCAAAGCGCCCGCCGCATTCGCGCAATGGCGTCTGCGCGAGTTTTACCAACGCTCATCATTTTCATCATCAAGGAATCATAATAGTAGGGAAAGTTGTAGCCTTCATAAATACCTTCATCAATGCGGATGCCCGGACCGTGTGGTAATAGAAGTTTGCGGATCAGGCCCGGTGAAGGAATGAAATTGCGCCGGGCGTCCTCAGCGTTGATGCGGCATTCAATGGCATGGACGTTCATGCGAATATCATCCTGGCTGAAACTGAGCTCTTCTCCTTCGGCAATGCGGATTTGTTCCCGGATAATGTCGATGCCGGTGACCATTTCGGTGACGCAATGTTCCACCTGAAGACGGGAATTGATTTCATTGAAATAGAATTTTCGTTCATCGGGAAAATAAAAAAATTCAACGGTTAATGCTCCCACGTAATCCAATGCCAGGGCAACGTCGATGGCGGCTGCTCCCATTTTCATCCGCCAGAATGGACTGACGATCGGACAGGGGGCTTCCTCCACCAGTTTCTGGAACCGTCGCTGAACCGAGCAGTCACGTTCTCCCAGATGAACTACGTTACCGAACTGATCGGCCAGCACTTGAAACTCTACATGCTTCATTCCGTGAAGAAATTTTTCGATATAAAAGGAGGAGGTGCCGAATGCTTTCCGGCCCCGTGTTTCTGCGCCGGCGATGGCGCGTCCAAGTTCTTCTTCATTGCGGGCGATCATAATGCCGATTCCACCACCGCCTCCCGACGGCTTGACAATCACAGGATAGCCGATTTCAGCAGCAATTTCTCTGGCCTGAATCATGCCTTCGGGGCCGTCGTTGGTGATGGCATCATCGCAGCCCGGTGTTACCGGGATGTTGATCATCTTCATTAACTGCCGTGCGCGATTTTTGGGTTTGGCTTTAAACATGCACTCGCTTGAAGGTCCGATAAAAATGATTTGCTCCTTTTCGCACAGTTCGACAAACTCGGGGTTTTCCGATAAAAAGCCATAACCGGGGTGAATGGCATCGGCGTCGCTTTGCTTGGCCACAGCGACGATCTTTTTAAAATTCAGATAACTGTCTGCTGCCTCCGGCTGGCCGATTTCATAGATTTCATCCGCTAACTTGACATGTAGGGCTTCGTTATCTGCTTGAGAATAAACCGCGGCAGTGCGGATGCCCATATCCCGGCAGGTGCGAATAATGCGTACAGCAATTTCTCCTCGATTGGCGATCAAAATTTTTCGAAAGGTTTTCATGCGTCGATGCTCCTGTTGTTGTGG
>DAOLNX010000002.1:0-65095 GCA_035416785.1 Smithellaceae bacterium
TTCATGTAAGCCACCTGCTGTGAAAAACTGTCGGGTGTAAAAAAATGAATGCCCGATTCGTCATAATTTGCCCGGATGATTAAGGCGATAGGCTCCAGGCCATGCGTGATGGTTTCGACGTTCTCAATTTTATTTGTCATTTTCGCTCCGGAGTTGTTTGGGTGAGGTTTCATAACGCAATCAGATACGATCAAGTTGCGAATGTATCTGCGAAATCGCATAAAATGGCAGATTCAAAAGCCGATAGGGCTTGCCGGTGATTGTTGTCACATTGTCCACTCTCAATCTTGTGTTGCACACCCGCACTGCAATGTCGTGGGGGCAACGATCCATAAATTCGTGCAGTGAACGGAGACGTCCGATTTCTCCGGATTTGACTTCTATCGGAATGATCCATCCGTCATGCTGAATGACATAATCAACCTGTGCGCTGGACTGTTTTTTTTCGCGTACCCAAAAGGCAACTTTATCGGCAATGCTTGTATGGATTGCCGATAACTCCTGTCCCACCGCATGCTCTGCAACAATGCCGCGGTACACCAAATTAAGATCATTCATGTTGATGAATTCTTTTTGAATCCCGGCAAAATAATTGAGCATGCCTGTATCCAACACATGTAAACGGGGGGCTTTCTTTCTATCTGTCAACAGAGGCAGGTCAACCGCCGTTGTTGGGTACATCAGTTTCACAAGCATGGCTTTTTCCAGGGTATGTAGAGCATCGCTCATTTCGCGGGAACCGTATTTTGTTTTGCCAAACTTGGCAAAGATGATGCGTTGACCGGCATGTAAAAAAGCGCCTTCCACGGCAAACTGCAGGGCATTGACCAACGACTTTCGCGATGCGTATTTGGCTGCATCATCGCTATATGCCCGTAAAAGCCTCTCATACACGGCATTTGCTCTAACAATATCCCTGTTTTCAGCATACTCGCTGACTGCTTCAGGCATTCCGCCAACCAAGGCATAGGACAGGAACATCTTCATCAATCGTTCGTGCGCGTATTCAGGAATATTATTATCCGACAATATCTGGAGCAATTGTTCTTCTCCGCAGGCGGCAAGAAATTCTTTAAATGTTGCTGGTTTCAGAAAAAGATATTCGACTCGCCCGACGGGAAAATGTAAATCAAGGTCTATTGCCGACTCCAATAATGAGCCTGCGGCAACAACATGCCACTGAGGCGCGCGTTCTTGAAAATAACGCATCCATCCGACGGCTTTTGGTGAATTTTGTATTTCATCAATGAAAATTAAGACCTGCTTATTTGACCGGGCAATGTTCTTGAATAAAAACAACGCCGCTGCCAAATCGTCAAAATTCTGAGCGCGCTCAAACAAATTGCGTTCTTCCGGTATTTCAAGGTTAAAATATAGAAACGCTTGAAAATTTTGCGCAAAATGCTGCACGGCTGTCGTTTTGCCAACCTGTCGCGCCCCGCGCAAAACAAGCGCCTTGCGGTTTTCACGTTTCGCCCATTCCTTAAGTGAGGTTTCTATCGCTCTTTTAAACATTTAATTGTCTCTGGCAATTAAAAATATCACAAAGTCAACCATAAAAGATGATGTAATAGTATCAAAGTCAACCATAATAATCCGCTAATATCACACATTGTCAGCCTTATAATTTTCATTTATTTCACAAACTCCAGATAATTTTCCTGGTCAATGATTTCCAGGGATGCATCGGGATAGGCTTCTGTCCATCCGGCGCCGGTTTTACGGGATTTACTCCTCCATTTGAATTCATAGCCGAATAATCGTCCATCTCTTTCTTCCACCCAGTCTATTTCTTTTTGACGCCAGGTACGCCAGAAGTAGTTGTTGGAGTAAAGCCGGGTGTAGGATTGCTTTTTTAAACGTTCGATCACCAGAAAGTTTTCCCATAGTTTCCCAATGTCATCGCGCAGTTCCAGAGGATTAAAATTGGCGATGACGGCGTTGCGCAGGCCGTTGTCATAAAAATAATATTTGCTTTTGGCCGTTATTTCATTGCGCAGATTGCGGCTGAAGCCGCGCAGGTTGAAGATGACAAAGGACTTTTCAAATAAATCCAGATAGCGAGCGATGGTTTTGTTATCAATTCCCAATTGTTTTCCCAATTCGGAAAGCGATACTTCGTTGCCGGTTTGGAAAGCCAAAAGACGCAGGAGGTCTAAAAGAAGTTTGGAGCTTTTCACTTTTTCCAATTCCAGAATATCTTTCAGGAGATATGAGCCGGTTAGTTCTTCCAGAACGCGTTTTTTTTCATCAATATTCTCCGCTGTCAGGACTTCGGGATAACAGCCGAAAATCAAATATTCCTCCAGGCGTCTTTTTAAATCGTAGTCGTTATAAAGGTTGCCCATTTCGATTTGCGACAGAGGAAAAAGGGTCAGGGTAATTTTCCGACCGGTCAGCGGCTCGCCGATTTGTCCGGCCAAAGCAAAAGAAGATGAGCCGGTGACAATGATTTTCAGATTCGGCATCTGGTCAACAAGAATTTTAAGACCCATGCCGATGTTTTTAATTCTCTGTGCTTCATCAATGACGATTAGGTCATAGCCCTTGGCGTAATCAAGAATTTTTTTGAAGTCGGAAGAGGCCAGAATAATTTGTGTATTCACATTGTCGCCGGAATCGAGTCTGTATTTGAGACCATCCTTATTATCGGAAAGAAATTTTTTTAAAAGGGTGGTCTTGCCGGTTTGTCGTGATCCGTAAATGACCAGAACTTTGTTTGGCTTCAAGAACGTATTCAAATTGTCGTATCTTCTTGGCAAAAACATGGGTTTTCTATATCAAAATCCTTGTTATTGGTCAATAATGAGGATTAATAATCCATATAATTATGTAATTATGGGGAGTGATTTGTCTGGGATGTTCATTGCTGGAGCAATCTTCATTCGTTCAGTTCCATTGAGGTAGATGTTCTTCCACCCGGAACTATTTCGCTCTCGACTGAATTCAGCTCCGCCCTTTGAGTTACATTTGTGAACCGTAACTCCTGAAGTTGGATAACATATCTGTCTGTGAGCCGCATTTTATTCCAGCGCATGAAATATTTAATAATACGGGATTCCTGTCTGCGCGGGAATGACCAAATTGAAGAATCGTCTTATAATACAAAGTTATAGGAGCATCTTTAAACTTTTTCCTGCTTTTCCCAAACCAGAAAATAGGGTCTGTTTTCCAGTTTGGGCTTAAAATCTGTGAATTCTTCCCGGGTTAAAACCAGAGGGCGGATTTTTCTGTTGATGTATCGTTCAGTTTTTCTGCTCAAATCATTCAGATGGTAATGGTCAATATTGCCCACCAGCGCTAAATCAATGATTCCGGTGTCTTTGCCTTCGGCGTAATCGTCTATGATATAGGCTTTTTCCAGGTCGCCCAGTCTGGCGAGGATGCTTTCGACAACCTGATCCAGCCCGATGACTTTGCTGACCATGGATTTCAGCTCTGGAAAGAGGGGATGTCGTTGGTTGGCCGTGTACAAAACGTTGCGTCCTTCTTTTTCGGAGGTTAGCAGTTTTGTCTGGGTCAGTTGGTTCAATTCTTCGCGGACGGCGTTGGTGGATACTTGAAATTCTTTGGCAAGTTCCCGCAAATATGCTTTTGTTCCGGGATTGAAAAAAAAGCGCACCAGCAGGTTGATGCGGGTTTTGGAGGATATCAGTCCTGAAAAAAGGTCAGTCATTTCCATTCCAATATGAGTAGTTATCTTACTCATAACATAGTCGTAGCCGTTGTCAAGATTTATTTACGGCGTAACCATTTGGTCTGTACGTTCATTTTATCCTTTATCTACTGCAAGCTTTCGGAATTACGATGATTTATAAAGTCGTTCATTGTCCTGAATGTCCATCCACATGGCAAATAGCAGAGATTGAAAGCTGCTGGTGAATAAAAAGAAGAAGGCCAGCATGGTGGTGGGAGAAACAGATTCGCCGGAAAGCGTATGTCCCAGAACTTTAAGGGCGTAAGGCAGAGCCATGATTCCCAGCGCAAAGGAAAAGTGATACAGCAGAAACAGAGGGTGAAAATCGCGGAAGAGGTATTTTAACCAGAGTCTTTTGAAAAAGCTTGTAAAGAGAAGCCAGGCGATTCGTGGAATGACCTTGTGCACTTTCATTTTTGAGATTTCACCGATGTCATAAACCGGTTTTATTTTGACTTCTTTAACTGTGCAAAAGGCGATGTTCAGTTTGACAAGCATATCGTTGGGCATGCCATACTTGGAATAAATTTCATGAATTTTGATGGCTTTCAATGCTTCCAGAGAAATGGCCGTATAGCCGCTTTGTGTATCGGATACATGCCAGTATCCTGAGGCGATTTTGGTCAGGATCGACAGCATGGAATTGCCAAAAAAGCGGATTTTGGGGATCACCAGTCTGGCGCTGCCGTGTATCAGCCGGTTTCCCTTTACATAGTCCACTTCCTCGGACAAAACAGGAGTGCAGATTTTTTCCAGTTCTGATGGGTCCATCTGGCCGTCGCCGGCCATGACGGCTGTACAGTCAATGTCATGATCCAGGCACCATTTATATCCCCGGGCAATGGCCGAGCCTACGCCGCCGTTTTTGTGGTGGTTGATCAGAATGACCCGGTCGGTTTCCGGATGGGCATTGACGATTTCGGAAGGAATGTAATGGCGCATGTCGTCTTGCTGTTTTTCTTTGAGCATTTTTTCAGCCCGGTCATATTGGCTGTCACTACATGTACCGCAACTGGGGCGGATGATTTTGCCGATGGCGCGGTCTTCGTTGATATAATTCAAAACAACGCCCGCGGTGTTGTCGGTTGAACAGTCGTTGACCACAATGATGCGATCCACAAAGTGGGGCATGGTGCGTAACACATGGTCAATCTGCTTTTCCTCGTTGTAAGCAGGCACGACAACGGCAATGGTTTTATTCATTAACATGAAAGGCAGCTCCTGAAGTTCAGTATGATCCTGCATTTACTATGTTTGTTCTTTTTTGTCCAAACAATATCGCTTCCGGAATCCGTTGGAGGAATGAAAAAAAAATATTGAAAAAAAAATTAAAAAGTGTTGAGAAGTCAACATTAAACCTGATAGACGAATACCATCATCATGGTTATGTGCTAAATCACCGGGTTGTAATGCTTGTGTAAGAAAAGCAATTCAATCCAAACGACGATGCGTGAGGAGGCTCTGACGCTGAACACATGCGTTAATGAGTAAAGATATGGAGTCGCATTTTCTTATGAATTCTTTGACCGGAGATGAAAAGATGCGGGCTGGCATGTTTGATGTCCGGAATTGTCGGGAAATTTATCAGGAGATCAAAGTTATCGTCAACTTGATGCAACTGGATTTTGATTTTCAATATTTCGATGCCGCGGTTGAGGATGTTGAACGTTTGTTTCGGGGCCAGTATGAAGGTTACCGTTCATGCAACACGCGCTATCATGATTTCGGTCACACATTGATGGTGATGCTGGCGATGACGCGTCTGGTTCACGGCGCTTATGTGAGTGGCATTCATTTCACGGACAAGGAAGTCAATCTCGGGCTGATTTGCTCGCTGATGCATGATACAGGTTACATTCAGGAGACAGAGGATCGCGAGGGAACCGGCGCTAAATACACGCTGACGCATATTGCCCGAAGCATAGAATTCATTAAAAATTATTATGGAAACAGTCCATACTTTGCATGCGACGGAAAGAACTTCCACGATATCTTAAGTTGTACCGGACTTTGTACGGAGATCGAGAATGTGAAGTTTGAATCCGAGAGGATTGCTCTGCTGGGCAAAATGGTGGGAACATCAGATTTGCTTGGACAGATGGCGGATCGCCTTTATCTGGAAAAACTCGTCCTGCTATACGGTGAATTTGAAGAAGGCAAAGTGCCCGGTTTTGATAGTGAAGTGGATCTTTACCGAAAAACGGTCGGTTTTTACAAATGGTCCAAGGAGCGTCTGGAAAATGAATTTGGAAATGTCAGCCGTTTTATGGTGCCGCATTTTAAAAATCGCTGGAATATCGAAATCAATCTTTATGAAGAAGCGATTGAAAACAACATCAATTATCTGAAGTGGATTCTACAAGAAAACGGTAATAATCTTTATTCCGCCCTGCGTCGCAAGGTTTTTTCTTTTAAGTAAGAACTCGTTAATATTTCTTGATATTTTGAAAAATGTTGCATATGACCCGATCATTCCACATGGCAGAAGGGTTTGTGGCCAAAAGGAGGCTCGCGTGAATATTACGGTGAAAAATGGAGATCCTGCAAATGTGAAAACGCCTGCCCTGGTTCTGGCACTATTCGAAGACCAAGCTGAACTAACGGGGGTGGCAGCAAGAATTGACCGGCAAACAGGCGGTTTGCTTGATGCTTTTATGAAAAGTGGTGATTTTGAAGCCAAACCGTCTCAATTGGCCGTTCTTTATACCGGTGGGGTGATTCCGGCGGAAAGACTGGCGCTGGTAGGACTGGGGAAAAATGGCGAACTGAATTTAGAGAAAATCCGCAGCGCATTTTCAAAGGTGATGCAGCATTTACGAGGCCTGAACATCAAGGAAGCGGCGGTGGCCACGGATGGAGCAATCCTGCCGGACCGGAAAGAGAAGTATGTTTCGGCAATGGCGGAGGGAGCCTTGCTTGGCCAGTATCAATATGTGAAGTATAAGACAGTTGATCGCAGCCAGATACGCGATATGAAACAGATGGAAATGATTTGCCGGCCGGAGGATGTTGTGTTGTTTCGCGATGAAGTTCGCAAGGCAAAAATCATTGCGAATGCGGTTTGTTTTGCCCGTGACCTGGTTTCGGCGCCGGCCAATGAGATGACGCCGACGATTTTGGCTGACCATGCAAAGAACGTTGCGAAAAGAAAGAATGTATCCTGTCGCGTGCTGGATAAGGCAAAGATGAAGTCTCTGGGAATGAATGCCTTGCTGGGTGTTGCGGCCGGCAGCGACGAGCCTCCCAAATTTATCATTCTGGAATATCATGGCGGTAAGAGAAATGACCGGCCGGTTGCTCTGGTGGGTAAGGGCCTGACGTTTGACAGCGGGGGGATTTCTCTCAAACCTGCGGAAAAAATGGATGAGATGAAAACGGACATGGCCGGCGGCGCTGCCGTGCTTTCCACAATTTTGGCGGCTGCTGAACTTTGCCTTCCGCTGAATCTGGTGGGGCTGGTTCCCGCTACGGAAAATCTGTCCGGCGGCAGCGCCTTGAAACCGGGCGATATTTTAAAATCCTTTTCCGGCAAGACCATTGAAGTGCTGAACACGGATGCCGAAGGGCGTCTCATTCTGGCGGATGCCCTGACCTATGCGTCAAGGTATCAGCCGGCGGTGATCATTGATATTGCGACACTGACCGGCGCTTGTGTTGTGGCGCTGGGCGAAGATGTGATCGGTATGCTGGGGACGAACGAGCCACTCAAAGACGGTATCCGGAGTGCCGCACAAATGACCGGTGAACTAGTCTGGGAGCTTCCTTTGTGGGAGGCTTATTCCGAGCGGATTAAAAGTGATGTCGCAGATTATAAAAACAGCGCCGGTCGCATGGGAGGGGCGATTACGGCGGCTGCTTTCTTGAGTAAGTTTGTCGGCGATTATCCCTGGGTACATCTGGATATTGCCGGTCCTTCCTGGACCTCAAAAGACAAGGGCTATATCCCCAAGGGGGCTACCGGGATTCCCGTGCGCCTGCTGATGGAATATTTACAATCGCTTGTTCAACCGTCGTCATGATACGTCCGCTACTCGAAATTCAAAACCTGCAGACGGTTTTTTCCACTGTACGGGGGGAAATGAAGGCAGTGGACGGTGTTTCTCTGTCTCTGGCCGCCGGAGAAACACTTGGTGTTGTCGGGGAGTCGGGGTGCGGCAAAACCATGCTGGCTCTCTCTGTTTTACGGCTGCTTCCTCCAAACGGACGCATTGCGCAAGGAAGCATCTTGTTTGCAGGGCAGGATTTGCTGTCTTTGTCTGAGGAGGAGATGAGGGAGAAGCGCGGACGGGATATCGCCATGATTTTTCAGGAGCCGATGACGTCATTGAATCCGGTTTTACGCATTGGCGAGCAAATTTCGGAGGCGATCTGCCTGCACCAGCACGTTCCGGCCCCGGAAGCGCTGGCTCGAAGCGTGAAGCTTTTAGGAGAAGTCGGTATTTCCGAACCGGAAAGGCGAGTAAGGGATTATCCCCATCAGCTCAGCGGCGGGATGCGTCAGCGAGTGATGATTGCGATGGCGATGTCCTGCAATCCGCAATTGCTCTTGGCGGATGAACCGACCACGGCGCTGGATGTGACCATCCAGGCCCAGATTCTAAACCTGATCTCCGATTTAAAAGAAAAAAATCATATGGCGGTGATTCTGATTACGCATGATCTGGGCGTCATTGCGGAAGCGGCGCAAATGGCGGCTGTGATGTATGCAGGCCGGGTGGTGGAGTTTGCCGAAGTTGAAACCCTGTTTGAAAGGCCGATGCACCCCTATACGCAAGGACTGATCGCTTCGCGGCCTTCATCGGCTCTTGACTTGGAAGGTGACCGGGAAGGTTATTTGAAAACGATTCCCGGAACGGTTCCAAGTCTTTATGATCTTCCTTCCGGATGCCGCTTTGCCGGGCGCTGCCAATTTGTCCAAAACAGATGTCGCAACGCTGAGCCTGAACTTCTGGAAAGAGAAGACCGTCATTTTTCCGCATGTTTTCTGGGCGGCAGTTAGAGGGGATAGAGATTTTTGTGGCATCGGTATTGATGGATATTCAAGAACTGCAAAAAAAATATGTCCTGGGCGGAGGTTTTCTCAAGGGTCATTCGCGTATTGTCCGGGCGGTTGATGAACTGAACCTGCAAATTCATCAGGGGGAAACGCTGGGGCTAGTTGGCGAATCCGGATGCGGAAAATCAACACTGGCCAAGATTTTAATGATGCTGGAAGAGCCGGATGCGGGAAATGTTTTCTTTCAGGGAAAAAGTATTTTTTCTATGTCCAGGGAGGATGTTCAGAATTACCGGCGTTTCGTTCAAATGGTTTTTCAAGACCCATATTCTTCGCTGAATCCCCGAAAAACGGCGCTCAGCATCGTGTCAGAACCTCTCCATATTCACAGGCCGGGGAATAAGAGCGAAAACCGGGAGGCGGCCATGCAACTGATGGCCAGAGTCGGCTTGAACCGGGAACAGGCCAAACGCTATCCGCATGAATTCAGTGGTGGCCAGAGGCAGCGCATCGGTATTGCGCGGGCGCTTGCCTTGCAGCCTCTGCTGATGATCGCCGATGAGCCCGTTTCGGCGCTGGATGCTTCAATTCAGGCACAAATTCTCAATTTAATTCAGGATTTGAAGCAAGATTTTGATTTGACCTATTTATTTATCTCGCACGATCTGAATGTGATCCGCCACGTTTCCAATCGTGTGGCCGTCATGTATTTGGGAAGAATTGTGGAACTGGCAAACAAAAATGATTTGTATAAAACGCCGCTTCATCCCTATACCCGTATGCTGCTTGCGGCCATGCCATCTTGTGAAATACGCGGAAAAAAACGCGGCAGGACCGTGCTTGGTGAAGCCGGAGATGCGGGAGATGCGGGGTGCAGCTTCAAGAACCGCTGCATCTATAAAACAGCTGTCTGTGAAGAAGTGATGCCGTCGCTGAAACCGTTTGAAGGCGGTGGATGGTGTGCCTGTCATCACACAGGAAAGATATGAAGATGAAGGAAGAAAAAGTGTTCTGGAAAAACGGTTTTTTGACCGGCGAAGGATTACTGCAAAAAAATTCCGGAGATGCGGGCGTGGTGATTTGCCATCCTCATCCGCTGATGGGCGGTTCCATGTTCAACAATGTTGTGGAAACCGTGCGTGATGTTTTCCATGGCGCAGGTTATTCCACACTACGCTTTCATTTTCGCGGTGTGGGAGAAAGTTCCGGCAGTTATGACGAGGGAAGAGGTGAAATGCAGGATGTTATGTCTGCATGCGAGTTTCTGAAAAGCCGGGGCTCCACAAAAGTGGTTCTGGCCGGCTATTCTTTTGGTGCTTGGGTTTGCAGCCGGTTGCTGCAAAAGCATCCTTCGATTGCCGATTCAGCCGTTTTCATTTCTCCTCCGCATCAATACTTTCCTTTTGACTGGCATGGCCTAGAAAATCTAGTAGATTTCATTATTTGCGGAGATAGTGATCTTTTTGCCGATGTACGAGATCTGCAAATGGTGGCACAGCGGATATCTGCGAAATGGACAGTGCTTCCCGCAACAGATCATTTTTATTCTGGCCGCGAAGATCTGCTGGCCGAACATTTAAATCACTATTTACACGAAAAAAAAGCTTGATTTTAATGAAAATAATGTTAATGTCTCTCTCGGGCAACCGAAAAAAGTTCATCAGGGATGCCGCAAAAAAGATAGTTTTTGTTGGGAATTTCGTAGTGTTAAAAGTGTTTTACCAGAGTAAGAGATGAGCCGCAGAGCATTCTTTAGTAAATAAAAAGAGCGCTGCGGTTTTTTAGTTTCCGGCAGTTACCACTGCGGAAACAAAATTTTGAAAGGGGGATTTTTAATTTTGGCAGAAGGAAAAGTGAAGTGGTTTAATGAGAAGAAGGGGTTTGGTTTTATTGAAAACGATGAGGGCGGAGATGTTTTTGTTCATTACAGTGCTATCTCCGGAACCGGATTCAAAACTCTTTACGAGGGTCAGAGAATTCGTTTCGATATTGAACAGGGCAACAAAGGTCCCAGCGCAGCGAATGTTCAACCGTTATAATCATTCCAGGTAGTCAACGATCAACAAATGCCCCGTTTTCGGGGCATTTTTTTTGGATCGGTTATGAAAACAAATCTCATTGTAATTTTGGGGCCGACAGCGTCCGGCAAAACATCCCTTGCGGTAAAACTGGCCTCCGGGTTTGGCGGAGAAATCATATCGGCGGATTCGCGCCAGGTGTATCGGGGAATGGATATCGGCACGGGCAAGGATTTATCTGAGTATTGCATAAACGGCAAAATGGTTCGCCATCATTTAATTGATATAGCCGAGCCATCCCAGGAATTTAATGTGTTTGAATTTCAAAAACGATTTTACAGTATATTCAAGGACTTGACTGAAAAGAAAAAAGTCCCGATTCTGGTGGGTGGTACGGGGCTTTATCTGGAGTCTGTCCTTTCGGATTATATCTTTCCGGAAGCCCTGCCGGATGACGTTTTTCGTAGGGAAACCGCATCAAAACCACTGGAGGAGCTGCAGAATATTCTTTTGGCGATGAAGCCTGATCTGCATAATAAAACCGATCTGGAAGACAGAGAGAGGCTGATGCGAAAAATCGAGATTGAAAAAGCGAGGCGCTCTGTGGATGGAGAACGGATACAAAAAACTGCCGTAAAAGCCGGAGTTTTCGGTGTTCTCTGGGACAGGTCTGTTTTGAGGCGCAGAATTGCGGAAAGGCTGAAAAAGCGATTGAATAACGGAATGATTGAAGAAGTTTCCCGATTGCACGAAGAAGGCTTGTCGTGGGATCGGTTGGACAGTTTCGGCTTGGAATATCGCTATATTGCCCGATTTCTTCAAAATCAAATGACGAAGGAGCAGATGGCCGAAAAACTGCAAATAGCCATTGGGCAATTTGCCAAGAGGCAGATGACCTGGTTTCGCCGAATGGAAAAAAAAGGCGTGGCGATTGAATGGATTTGCGGAGATGATCATGCTTATTTTCACCGACGGGTATCTGATCTTCTGTCATGAAGAAAGATCGCCTTCTTAACAAATATCTGGAGAGCGCTACGGCAGGCGCAATCTGGTCGCTCTATTCGGAAGGTCTTGATGATATTGAGCAAGTGGTTGTCGTTCCGGCTTATGCGGAACAGGAGATGATCTTTCGAACGCTGGCATCTCTTGCTGCAAATCCGGAACCGTCTTTAAGGCGGACTTTAATTTTGTGTGTTATCAATAACAAGATGGACGCGCCGGCTGCAGATAAGGAAAATAATGCGCAAACACTTGAACTGCTAAAATGTCTGATCCAACGGAAGTCCTTGCGAAATTTGAATCTTACTGATGTCCAGAACCGAAACAATCTGCAAAGCATTGCCGATCGTCCGGTTCGTCTGGGCCTGGTGGATGCCGCTTCTTCCGGGTTTGAAATCCCCTCTGGTGTTGGCGGAGTTGGAATGGCCCGCAAAATCGGCATGGATATGGCTTTACAGCTGCTGATGGCTTCTCCGGTCGCGCCGCGGCTTATTTTGAGTCTGGATGCGGACACGCTGGTTCGTCCCGATTATTTGACGGCAGTCCGCCGTGCTTTTTCTTCCTCCAGGGCGATGACGGGCGTTATCGCTTATGAACATGTTTTGCCTGAAGAGGCGATGGAGCGGGCGGCCATCTGTCGGTATGAAATATTTCTGCGCTTTTGGGTTCATGGACTTCAATATGCTTGCTCACCCTATGCCTTTCACACCATTGGTTCTGCCTTGGCGACAACGGCGGAAAGCTATCTTGCCGTGCGCGGCATGAACCGACGTGCAGCGGGAGAGGATTTCTATTTTTTGAACAAGCTGGCAAAAATCGGTCCTGTTCATCAGATTGTGCAGACCGTGGTTTATCCTTCTTCCCGTGTGTCCGGAAGGGTTCCTTTTGGCACGGGAGCCGCGATGGGAAAAATTCTTGCCGGTCAGGGGGGAGAGCCTCCTTTTTATGATCCGCGAGTATTTATCATTTTAAAACAATGGCTTGCCCTGATGGCGCGATCCTTCGGCAGCACCCAAACGGAAATTCAGACACAGGCGAGAGCCATCCATCCGGAACTGGCCTCGTTTTTAAACCGCCGCGGCTTTTTTCATGTCTGGCCAAAAATCCGCGCCAATGTGAAGGATGAGAAGACTTGGAACCGGCAATTTCATTACTGGTTTGATGGATTCGAGACCTTGAAAATGGTGAATGATCTGACTGGATCTGTATATCCTCGTGTGAGATTGGCGAAAGCGCTTCCGGAGATGATGGCGTTGGATGTGCTTGAGGGGAGAGACCAGAGGCCGGAGGGAACAGGCACGATGAATCGGTCTGAAGCACTTTCGGACGGTGAAGACTTTGGCGGATTGGCCGCTGCAAACGAGGTGGATGCGGAAGAGCTTTTAAGGGTTCTGAAGGATTGGCGAAAGAAGGCGGTAGCATCTGCAGGCAGGGAAAATTCGCATAATCTTTCCTTGACTTGATCAGCGTATTTCGCATATAGCGCAGTTCATTTTCCTGATTCGTGACTTTTGGAGGAGCTCCATGAAAAAAAAATTCTTAAAACATGCTCTTATTGTATTACTCGTGATGGTGTTGGCCGTCACAACGGGTTGTGGCAAAAAGGAAAAAGAGGAGGCGGCTCAGCCTTCAGCACCGACCGCGCAAGATAAGCAAGCCGGGCCGGAGACTTCGCCTGGCATGGAAAAGCCGGTCATTGCACCTGATTGGCCAGGCGCTCAGCCGGAGGCGCCCAAAGATGCAGCGGTGAGTGTGGATGGAATTGTCCTGAAAAAGAGCGATCTGGACAGGCAGGTGCAGGCCAAAATGAAATTGTTCAAAGACAGAATTCCTGCCGATAAAAAAAAGGAAGCTCAGATCGGTATTCGAAGGCAGTTGAAAGAAGAGTTTGTGATGCGTACGCTCCTGACCCGGGAAATCGAAAATAAGAAAATTGTAGCGACAAAACAGGAAGTCGAAGCGGAGATGAATCAGATTCGCGCCAGCTTGCCGCCTGATAAGAAGGTGGAGGATTTTTTAAGAGATAATCAGATTTCCCGCCAGGATATCACATTGGGAGTGAAAATCCGAAAGCTGGTTGAAAAGGAAGCCGAAGGTCAGGCGAAACCCACCGCGAAGGAAATTTCGAAATTTTATAATGAAAATAAGGACAAGTTTACCTCTCCGGAATCCGCCCATGTTCGACACATCCTGGTAACGATTGATCCGAAAGACGATGAAAAGGTCAAAGCGGAAAAGAAAGCCAAAATAGAGGGGCTGCGCAAACAGTTGATCGAGGGCGCGGACTTTGCCGGAATCGCCAAAAATTATTCCGACTGTCCCAGCAAGGAAAACGGCGGCGATCTGGGAGAAATTAAAAAAGGCCAGACGGTCAAACCTTTTGAGGAAGCCGCTTTCTCGCAGGAACTCAAGGTCATCGGTCCGGTTGTGACCACGGAATACGGTTACCATATTGTACAAGTTCTGGAAAGAAAACCGGGCAGCGCCGTTAAACTGGAAGAGGTGAAAGGACAAATTGCCAAGTATCTTGAACAGCAGAAACAGGCGGAAGTCTTTGCCAAAATGGCGGCAAGGTTAAAGAAAGGCTCGGCCATTATCGATTACGAGCGCTGATGAGATTACGAAATCCCGGCAGGATTGGTGACGGTCTGTGGCTTTTGGGCTCTCCTGAATCCTGCGTCTATCTGGTGCAAGGTTCTCAATCGTCGGCTCTGATCAGCGCCGGGTTAAGTTACATTCTGCCCGATTTGCTTTTTCAGCTGTCTTTAGCGGAAATCTCTGAAAAGCAGATTGATTCCATCATTATTTTGCACGCTCATTTCGATCATATCGGTATCGTTCCTTTTTTAAAAAGACAATGGCCGCATGTCAACCTATACGCTTCTTCGCGTGGATGGCAAATTTTAAGCAATCCCAAGGCTATTTCCGTGAACAACGATTTTACAAGGCAAGTGTGCTGCAGAATGAGGGGCGGCGAAGAAGTTTTGGCCGGGTGGGATTGGTCGTGGCGCGATGACGTGAGCGGAATTTCGCTGCAACAAGGAAGCTGCCTGGATCTAGGCGACAGGCAGATTCAGGTGATAGAAACGCCGGGTCATTCTTCATGCTCGATTTCCGTCTATATCCCGCAGATTCAGGCGTTATTTCCATCGGATGCAGCGGCCATTCCCTATCGGGACGAATATTTGGTTGCAGCCGGATCAAGCTTTGCGGATTATTTCCGAAGCCTGGATAAACTGTCCATGTTGGATGTGAAAATGATTTGTGCTGATCATTTTGGCGTGATAACGGGAGAGGAAGCGCAGCAGTATGTATCGCAAAGCAAATCCGCCGCGCAGCAGATGACAGATCACCTGCGCCTGGCGCTGCAAACCGAGGGAAGCCCCAAACGGGCGGCAAAGAGGATGGTAAAGCTTCATTTTGAGCAAAGACCGGATTACTTTATCACGCCTGAAATTCTGCTCTACACCTATGAGCGAATGATGAAGCAGTTTGCCTCCGAATGAATTTATTTAAAACTGTGTTCCGTGTCGGGAAAGGCGCCCGATTTCACGTCTTCTATGTAGCGCAGGATGGCGCTACGGATTTCCTGATTCAGGTGGGCGTATTTTTTGACGAACTTCGGTGTCATCCGGTCATTCATGCCCAGCATGTCGTTAACCACTAAAACCTGCCCGTCGCAAGAGACGCCGGCGCCGATACCGATGGTGGGAATGGAAATCGTTCGGGTAATTTCCGCTGCGAGCTTTTCGGGAACGCATTCCAGAACCAATGCAAAAGCGCCCGCCTCTTCCATGATGACGGCATCCTGAATCATTTTATCGGCCGCTTCTTCCTTTTTGCCCTGAACTTTGTAGCCGCCCAGCTGATGGATGGATTGAGGCGTCAGGCCCAGATGCGCCATGACGGGAACGCCTGCCCTTGTCAATTTTTCAACTGTATCCGCATATTCACGTCCACCTTCCAGCTTAATTGCCTGGGCGTCTGCTTCCTTGAGAAACCGTCCGGCATTGGCCAGTGCCGCTTCCGGCGATACCTGGTAGGATAGAAAAGGCAAGTCCGCGACGACCATGGCTTTTCGTGTACCGCGGGCGACGGCTTGCGTGTGGTGCAGCATATCTTCCATTGTAACCGGAAGAGTGGTGTCGTAGCCCAGAACAACGTTGCCCAGCGAATCACCGACCAGGATGATATCGATATTGCTTTCATCCAAGAGGCAAGCCATCCCAAAATCATATGCTGTCAGCATGGCGATTTTCTCGCCCGAGGTTTTCATTTTTTTGATGTCCAGAAGAGTTTTCCGGTTGATTTTCGTTTGTGTGCTCATTTTTTGCTCCTTTCAGAAGCTTTTGAATAAAGTTGGCCTGTTCGGTGTTTAAAGCGCCTTTCCGGCGAGCCAAATTCACGGCGATGAATCCCATATTTGTATACAGAGGTGAGAGATCAGGATGATGGCTAGCCATGGCTTTGATGTGTTTTTGAATCGTTCCTGCATCGCCGCGTGCAATCGGACCCGTTAGGGCTTTTTCGCAGCCCTGGTTTTTTATGTTGGCCAGGCTTCCATACACTAAAGGTAGATAGGCTTTGCGGGCGTCTTTGTCCGAAAAGCCGATAGACCGGTAAATGGATTCGACCACGCTCATTAAGGAGACCAGGTAATTTGAGGCAATACAGGCAGCCGCGTGATATAGAGGTTTCTGTTCCGGCGTGATTTCCATCGGGATGCCGCCCAGATCGCGGACTAGAGACGATGCGAATTTTTTTGCACCTTTGGCGGCCGTGACGCCGAAATAGCTGCCGGGAATGCTTGCGATGGCGCCTTCGATGGATGAAAAACTCTGCAGGGGATGAATGCTGGCCACTTGTCCGCCGGCCCGGACCGCATGATCCAGAAGGTCCAGGCCGCCCGCGCCGCTCATGTGCAGCACTTTCTTTCCCTGAAGGGATGCATGGGTGGCGATTTCCGCGCAGACGGTTCGAATACGGTCATCAGGGGTGGTAATCAGAAGGCAGTCGGCCTTTTCCGCCGCCTGTACGGGTTTGTGAAAACCTGGCGCTCCTGTATATTTTTGGGCTCTTTTTAAATGAGCCTGCGACACATCGACAAAAGAGACGATATGATGGCCGGCTTTTTTCAGTAGAAAACCGATGGCCGTGCCGACCATTCCAGCGCCGATGACGGAAAACTTCTGTGGTTTTCTTGTTTTCATTGCTTATGGTTTGTCCCAAAAAAAAAGCCTTCCCCATGATACGGAAGACTTGTTGAAAAGAGATTGACCAACTACCGTCTCAGTCTGCACAAGTGATCCAAGCGGTCGAAGATTTCGTAACATACCCGCAGGCGCCCGTCAAATGATATTTCCGAATATTTTTTGGGGAAAGCGCCTTGTATTTGCGGAATCTCTCGGTTATACAGCGCCAGGGAGAAGAACATGAAAAAAGTGGATTTACTGCTGTTTGATTTCGACGGCACGATTGCTGATACAGGGGCGGATCTGGTTTCTTCCGTGAATTCCACCTTGATGTCCATGAATCTGCCAGCCAGAACATGTCCGGAAATTATCAGCTTTGTCGGCGATGGTGTGAGAAAACTGATGGAAAGAGCTCTGGGAGAAAGGCACAGAGAGCGCCTGGATGAGGCGCTGGACATTTTTAGCGTGCATTATGAAAAGCACATGCTGGATCAAACCGTGCTTTATCCCCATGTCGAGGATGTGCTGCAACATTTCAGCGCCAAGGTTAAAGTAATTCTGACCAACAAGCGCCATTGCTTTGCTTGGAGCATGGCTCGTTCGCTTGGCATAGACCGGTATTTTTTGGAGATTGTCGGTGCCGATTCCACACCGTATCAGAAGCCGGACAGACGCGCTGCAGAATGTGTCCTGGAAAAATACCATGTCTTGCCTCAAAAGGCCGTGATGATTGGCGACGGCATCAATGACATTGCCGTGGCCCGAAACGCAGGCATTTTGTCCCTGGCGTATCTGAATGGCCTGGGGGATCGGGAAACACTTTTACAGATGAATGCTGATTTTTATTGCGAAGATCTGTTGGAAATGAAGGTGTTGTTTGAGTGATGATGATCAGAGAAATTGAACGGACGGTTCGGAAATACGCGCTGTTGAACCATGGCGAAACCGTTTTGATCGCTTTGTCCGGCGGAGCGGATTCCTGCGCTTTGCTCCTGGCGTTTTGGGAGCTTGCCCGTGGCTATGGCCTGAAATTGATCGTTGCCCATTTCAATCACCGATTACGCGGTGCGGAGTCTGATGAGGATGAAGCGTTTTGTCGCCGTCTGGCCGGACACTACGGGCTGGTATTTGTGACGGAATCCCTGCGTCATCCGTCTGTTCCCCGGGGAACATCGCCTGAAGACTATTTCAGACGGGAAAGATACCGTTTTCTGGACCGGGCGGCAGCGGATTATGCGGCGGACAAGATTGCTCTGGGCCATCATCGAAATGATCAGGTGGAGACGGTTCTGATGAATTTTTTGCGTGGCAGCGGCCTGGACGGTCTTCGGGGAATTCTTCCGATGCGCCAAAATCGATATATCCGCCCGCTGATTGAAGTGTCTCGAGAGGAAATACTCTCTTTTCTCAAAGCGTCCGGCCAAAACTATCGGGAAGACGTTACCAACAACAGCAGGCTTTACCTTCGTAATCGTATACGCTCAGATCTGATTCCTTATCTGAAAGAAAAATATAATCCTGGCCTTGAAGAGAATCTGGCGCGCATGGCAGAGGTTATTCGCCGTGATGATGAATTTCTGGACAGTTGCGTCTCAGAAATTCTTCTGTCGCCCTTTATTCACAGAAATCATGGGGAGGTGTCGTTTTCCACGGATTTTTTTAAGACGCTTCATGCCGCTTTGGGGTACCGTTTGCTCAAAACGCTTCTGGAGGGTCTGGCACCGGAGAAAAAGGGCTTTTCCTTTACGCATATCTCGCTTCTGGCCGGACTGGTGCTCGAAGGAGAAACAGGGAAAGCGCTTACGCTGCCTCATGGGCTTGGAGCGCGAAAAGAATATCATCGGATGGTCATTTTTACAGAATGTTCCCATAAAACAAAAGATTACGAATATGTGATTTCGGTGGGAAATACGGTGGAGATCCAGGAAAGAAAGATGATTCTGATGCTGAAGCGTGTTGCGGCGGATGAGGTTGATTTTCGTTGTGCCCACAGATTTTTTCTGGACGGTGATAAAGTGAAAGGAAGGCTGATCATTAGAAATCGTCGGCGCGGAGACTGGTTCCTTCCGCTCGGAGCCGAAGGATCGCAAAAAATAAAGAAACTGTTTATTGACCGCAAGATTCCCAGAGCGAAACGCGGCACTTTCATGCTTCTGGTCGATGAGGAGTCCGTTCTCTGGATTGAAAGACTTCATTTGAGTGAAAGAGTAAAAGTGACGCCCGAGACAAAAAACATTCTGATGCTGGAAATTGCGCCGGAGGAATGAGGCCTGAAAAAGCGTAAGAAAATATTTGAGTTAAAATGGATATTATTATAAAGGCTCGCAGAGGCATTTAATTTTAAAGGAGAAAGATATTGAATCAGTTGCAGAAGAATATTGCGCTTGTCCTGACGGTGCTTTTGGTTTTTTTGCTGGTTTGGCAGTTGTTTAATCAGCAGAAGCCCGGCACGCAGGAAATGAATTATACGGAAATGCTTTCCCATCTCAAGAACGGAGAAATTACGGAAGTCACCATTCAGGGCGAAACCGTAACCGGCAAATTGGCGGGAGGCAAAATATTCAAGGCGTTTACGCCCAAAGATGATGGATTGGTGGCCATGTTTCGGGAGAAAAATGTCAAAATCACCGCCAAACCGATCGATGAGAACCCTTGGTACATGATTCTGGTTTCGTGGTTTCCCATGCTTTTGCTGATTGGGGTGTGGATCTTCTTCATGCGTCAGATGCAGGCGGGCGGCGGCAAGGCTATGTCTTTTGGCAAAAGCAGGGCCCGCCTCATTACGGACAAAGCCAATAAAGTGACCTTTGCCGATGTGGCCGGGGTCAATGAAGCCAAGGCGGAACTCGAAGAAGTCATTGACTTTTTGAAAGACCCTAAAAAATACACGAAGTTAGGCGGACGCATTCCAAAAGGGCTTCTGCTGGTGGGGCCTCCCGGCACAGGCAAGACGCTTCTGGCCCGGGCGATTGCCGGAGAAGCTGATGTTCCCTTTTTGAGCATCAGCGGCTCGGATTTTGTGGAAATGTTCGTGGGTGTCGGTGCTTCCCGTGTGAGGGATTTGTTCAGTCAGGCCAAAAAGAACGCTCCCTGCATCATTTTTATTGATGAAATTGACGCGGTCGGACGCCACCGCGGTGCAGGTTTGGGCGGAGGCCATGACGAACGAGAACAGACCCTCAATCAGCTCTTGGTGGAAATGGATGGTTTTGAATCGAATGAAGGGGTTATTCTGGTTTCGGCAACCAACCGTCCCGATGTTTTGGACCCCGCGCTTCTGCGGCCGGGACGTTTTGACAGGCAGGTGGTGGTTCCTCTTCCGGACGTTAAAGGCCGGGAAAAAATCTTCGAAGTGCACGCAAGAAAAACTCCGGTTGCCGATGATGTTAATTACGCAGTGCTGGCACGGGGAACGCCTGGCGCATCAGGGGCGGATATTGAGAATCTGGTTAATGAAGGCGCTTTGAACGCCGCCCGCCTAAACAAGGATAAAGTCACCATGTCGGATTTTGAATTTGCCAAGGATAAAATTCTAATGGGCAGTGAGAGAAAGAGTCTGGTCATTAGCGATGAGGAAAAGAAAAATACGGCATACCACGAGGCAGGCCACACGCTGGTGGCTCGCCTGATTCCCGGAACAGATCCGATTCACAAAGTGACGATCATTCCTCGCGGCAGGGCGCTCGGGGTAACCCAGCAGCTGCCGATGGATGAGAAACACACCTATCCCAGCAAGTATCTGGAAGGCAATATCTCCGTCCTGCTAGCGGGACGGGCGGCGGAAGAACTGGTGCTGAAGGATTTTACCACCGGAGCGGGCAACGATATTGAACGAGCTACCAATCTGGCGCGAAAAATGGTGTGTGAATGGGGCATGAGCGAGACCATGGGACCGCTCAGCTACGGAAAAAAGGAAGAGCAAATCTTTTTGGGGCGCGAATTTGCTACGCACAAAGATTACAGCGAGGAGACTGCACGTAGAATCGATGAAGAAGTGGTCTCCATCGTGAAGCGAAATTATGACAAGGCAAAATCTCTTCTACATGAGCATATGGATATTCTTCACCAAATGTCCAAGGAGCTTTTGGAAAAAGAAGTGCTAAACAGTATGGAAATCGATGCCATTATTGGAAGCGCCCTGCCCGCCGAACATGCCGTGCAGAACCAATAAATCCTGGTGCCCGAAGTTGAAAACAGTCAGAATTTCCCGAATTGACGATGCAGTTGAAATATTCCGGAAAATAGGAGTGGACGAGCATGGGATCAGCATTATGGCCCCCAAAGCCCTGCACAGCCACATCTTGATTTCATCGCAGTCCTGCAAGATTGCCAACATTCTCAAACAGGAGATGTTGTCACTGGGGGGCGATGCGGCAGTAGCGCGCGGCAGCGTTTCCTGTTCTGTTGACGCCACAGATATTTTGCTGATGGGGTCGCGCAGGCAGTTGGCCGCTCTGGGCGGCAAAATCGAAAAACAACCGTTCGGATTGTCTCAAATCGGAAGGGAAATATTGGATATTCTTGACAATATTTCCCGGAATCGCTTCGTTTTGAAAACATCGCGCCGCGAAATCATTTTGGGAGAGAAAACGTTGGTCATGGGGATTTTAAATGTGACCCCCGATTCTTTCTCCGATGGCAACGTTTTTTTTGATGTACAAAAAGCCATTGATCACGGAAAGCAGATGGAGGAGGAAGGAGCGGATCTGATTGACATTGGCGGCGAGTCAACAAGGCCGGGATCGAAACCCGTTTCCGCGGAAGAGGAAATGCAAAGAGTTCTTCCGGTCATTGAGGGCCTGTCCCGCACGGGAAGGGTTCCGATTTCCGTGGATACGAAGAAATCATCCGTGGCCTTGCGGGCTTTGGAGGCTGGCGCAGAAATAGTTAATGATATCAGTGCACTGGGAGATGTGGACATGGCTTTGATGGTCCGGAAATTCCAGGCAGGATTAATTTTGATGCATATGCGGGGCACACCGGAAAATATGCAGACTGGTAATTTAATGTATCATGATTTAATGGGAGAAATCATTGATTATTTGCGTGACAGATGTCGCACGGCCATGGCGGCCGGCATTGGCACAGAGCATCTGGTGGTTGATCCGGGGATCGGTTTTGGAAAAACCTATGGGGATAATTGTAAAATACTGAAAAATATTAGTGAATTGAAGATTCTGGGATTGCCGCTCTTGATCGGAGCATCACGCAAGGCCTTTATCGGCAGCGTTACCGGCGGAAGTCCGGCCGAAAGGTTGGAAGGAACGGCTGCTACGGTTTCGGCAGCTGTTTTAAACGGCTGTCATATTCTTCGCGTTCACGATGTAGCCTTTATGAAAAAAGTTGCAGCCATGACGGATGCGATTGTCCGGGCTTGAAAGAATTTTTATGGTTTACGGCATCGGTATTGATCTTGTCGAAAATGAACGTATGGAAAGAATCATCCAAAAATGGGGCGACAGGTTTTTAGCCAGGGTTTTTTCTCCGGGGGAGATAGCCTATTGCAGCCGCCACGCTCAGGCGTCTTTGCATTATGGAGCACGCTTTGCCGCGAAAGAGGCGTTTCTCAAAGCGATTGGCAAGGGGTTGGGTGCAGGTGTGAATCTTCTGGATATTGAAGTGGAAAACGAAAAAAGCGGCAGGCCGCGGTTGATCCTGTCTGGAGGTGCCCGGACTTGTCTGGACAAAGCCTGCGTTGAAAATGTTCATCTGAGCATTTCACATACCAAAAGATATGCGACCGCTTTGGTCGTGCTGGAATAATAACGGATGCCTATGCCGGTTTTTGTATGAATGAACAAAGCAAGAATTTTGAAATATTGTCCGAAAACGCCGGCCGGACGGTTTGTGTCGGACTGGCCATTGGGAAAAAGGCGGGGGCAGGGGACATTTTTGCCTTGTCCGGTGAACTGGGAGCGGGAAAAACCTGCTGGACCGGCGGATTGGCCAGAGGACTGGGGGTCGGCGAGGAGTATCCGATTGTCAGTCCGACTTTTACGCTGGTCAATGAGTATCCGGGCCGATGTCCTTTATATCATTTCGATGTTTACCGGTTAAAACAGGCAGGAGATTTGGACGATTTGGGGTATGAGGAATATCTTTCGGGCAAGGGGGTGATGGTCGTCGAATGGGCGGAGAAGATTGCGGACGCATTACCTTCGGAGGCCATATGGGTCCATTTTTCATATATTGATGAAAACAGAAGAAAGATTGTTTTACGCGGTCCGGAAAAAAGGGTTGAAGAATTGGTCAAAGATCTTCAGGAGGAGGTTTGATATATGGGGTTGGTGGTTCAGAAATTTGGCGGTACATCGGTGGCGAATATTGAAAAAATTAAAAATGTAGCGGGAAAGGCTATCAAAGAGAAAAATGCCGGACATGATGTCATTGTCGTTCTCTCTGCAATGGCGGGAGAAACCAACAGGCTGATTGATCTGGCGCACAGCGCCGCAGATAATCCTGATGAGCGGGAATATGATTCGCTGATTTCGACAGGCGAGCAGGTAACCATTACTTTGCTGTCGATTGTGTTAAATGCGATGGGGTACCGTTCCCGTTCCCTGCTTGGTTTTCAGGTGAAAATCAAGACGGATAAAGCCTATAAAAAAGCCAGGATTGAAGTGATCGATACGGAGCTTATCGAGCAAGAGCTGAAAAACGGTACGATTGTCGTTGTTGCCGGGTTTCAGGGGGTGGATCAGGAGAACAACATTACCACGCTGGGACGCGGCGGCTCTGACACAAGTGCCGTCGCTTTGGCGGCTGCACTGAACGCCGAGCGCTGCGATATCTATACGGATGTGGACGGTGTTTATACAACGGATCCCAATATCTGTGCCAAAGCCAGAAGGCTGGATAAAATTTCCTACGATGAAATGCTGGAAATGGCCATGACGGGCGCAAAAGTTTTGCAGCCTCGTTCTGTGGAAATGGCCAAAAAATACAATGTGCCTGTTTATGTCAAATCAACCTTTTCCGATGAAGGCGGAACACTTGTAACGAAGGAGGATGGAGAGATGGAAAAAGAAGTGCTTTCAGGAGTGACCTATGACCGGGATCAGGCGAAAATAACGGTTGTTCATGTGCCCGACAAGCCGGGGATCGCGGCCAGCTTGTTTTCGCCTTTGTCGGAACGGAATATCAGCGTGGACATGATTATTCAGAATGCCAGCGCGCAGGGTTTCACGGATCTGACCTTTACTGTCTCCAAGAAAGACATGAAAGAGGCACAGAGGATGATTGAAGCGGCGGCAAAAGACATTGGTGCTCAGAGCGTGGAAGTGGATGATGATGTGGCGAAGGTGTCCATCATCGGCGTGGGAATGGTCAGTCATTCCGGCGTTGCGGCGAAAATGTTTAAAGCCATGGCGGATGAAGGCATCAACATTATGATGATCAGTACATCTGAAATTAAAATCTCATGCGTGATTCAGAGAAAATACACGGAGCTCGCCGTTACCGTGCTTCATGACGCTTTTCATCTGGAAAAGAAAAGCTAATGTTAAATGTGATCTGATAGTCAGAAGCGAAAGGTTCAACCATGGTTGAACGTCAGACAAGGGGAATGATTGCCATAGCTGTTATTTTGTCCTTTATTCCCCTTGTCGGTTTTTTTTATCCGTCAACCTTCACATATCCGATTTTATCCACATCCAACAAGGATTCTCTCATCATCGAAATTGATGCGGAAGACGGCCCATCCGGTGTCTTCTTTGTCGGGCCGAAAACAACGGCAAAAGAGCTTCTATGCCAGCTTCAGGTTGTTTTTGACGGCAAACAGGATTTTCCGTTGCAAAATGCCATGAAAATCCGTCTTCTGGAAGAGAGAGGCGGGCAGCGCATTCTTGTGGAGAAGATGGCCGCCGCGAATAGACTGGCGTTGGGTTTGCCGATGGACGTCAATTCGGCTGGTCAGGAGGAATTGGAACTGGTTCCGGGCCTGGGGCGGAAAACAGCCGCCGGGATTTTGGCGCTACGAAGGGAAATCGGCCGGTTTGAATCGTTGGAGCAACTGACTCGCATTAAAGGAATCAAGGAAAAAAAACTATCAAAAATAAGACCTTATCTTTATATTGAAGATGCCCCGCCATGAAGATTACGTTTTGCTGTAAGATTCGTACAGGTCCAAAACGCGCCGCACGTAATTTTGTGTTTCACGATAGGGAGGAATGCTGTTGTTGTATTTTGCGACAGCTCCTTCTCCGGCATTATAGGCGGCCAGTGCAAGCGTCAGATTGCCCCGATAAAGGTTCAGCAGATACCGCAGGTACCTTGCTCCACCCTCGATATTATCGCCGGGATGAAAAACATCTTCTACATTCAGCGCGGAAGCAGTTTGAGGCATCAGCTGCATCAGGCCTTTGGCGCCGGCGCGGGAAACCGCCTGATGGTTAAAGTTGGATTCGGCCTTGATCACGGCTTTTATGAGAGCTGCGTCCAGATTGAATTTGGCTGCGGCGTTGCTGATGATTTTATCATATTGCTGAATATTGATTTTATTTGAAATAATGATTCTTTTTTCCTTGAGCACCACCACATATTTTGCGCGGGGGTTGGAGGGCACATTGGTGATATGGATGACGCCGCTGGCATCTTCATACTTGTAGATATCCGCCCAGGCGGTTGCGGCATTTCCGGTTAGCCAAAAAGACAACAAAACGGAAACGAAGAAGATCGCTTTTCTGATTCTGAATAGAAATATTCTTTCCAGTTTGCTCATGTATTTTTCATACGTGAAGATGATTTTTTATTCAAGAAAAAAATGAAATCAGCGTATAATGAGCAAAATCAAGGCTTTTGCCTTTTGGAAATCTTGGATTATTTCCCGGCATCTTTGACTTTTGTTTGTCCTTGACATGCTTCTTTGATGGTGGTAATGACTTTTTCACTTAAAAATAAGGCATGTCGGGGCGTGGCGCAGTCTGGTAGCGTATCTGAATGGGGTTCAGAGGGCCGGTGGTTCAAATCCACTCGCCCCGACCAGTTCTTATTAAATTTGAGTAAACATTCCATGCCGCGAAACTTTAAATCTCGATTTTTTCAACAAAAAAAAATGTTTTGGTCCTGTTGTGCGTTGTTTGTGGTCTGTTTTCTGGTTTTAGGCTGCTCTCATCTGGCAAACCGCCATTTCCGGAGCAAACTGGATGATCTCCAGGGAACCGTCATTTTGGATGGACTCAAGGATAAGGTTACGGTAAGCCGGGATGATTACGGTATTCCTCTGGTGGAAGCGCAAAACATGGAAGATATGGCCATGGCTGTCGGATATGTCCATGCCTCTGATCGGCTCACCCAGATGATCGGCATGAAGTTGTTGTCGCAGGGGAGGCTGGCCGAGATGGCCGGTCCTTCGGTCCTCGCTTTAGATATCTACATGCGCAGCGTGAATCCCGCCAGCACGGCGGAAATCCTCTATAAAAATGTATCAGCGGCCAACCGCCGGCTTTTGCAGTGCTACAGCGACGGCGTGAACGCCTATCTGAAAAGCCATCAGAACAGGCTGCCTCCGGGGCTTGCCCTGTCCGGTTACAAACCGGAGCCCTGGGAACCTGTCGATTCGGTCCGAGTCTTTACACTTTTGAGTCTTGGTCTGTCTTTTAACTTTGCTGAGGAAATCGCCATTTTGAATGTTGCCCAGGCGATTGGCGCAAAGAAGACGGCCTGGCTTTCGCCCATTTATCCGGATGAGTCTCTTGCGTTTGACGAGGCGGCCAAACTCGGAGAAATCAATCTGAAAATGGCGGAGGCCGGAATCCGCGAGCTTGCCGAACTTCATCCAATTTTGCATTCCCTCGGTCTGGGGGGCATTGCGGCATCCAATAACTGGGCCATCTCCAGGGAAAGAACCAGCGGCAAAGCCAGCATTTTTTCCAATGACATGCATTTGCCCTTGAGCATGCCCTCGGTCTGGAATCTGTTGCACGTGCGCTGCGGCTCCTATGATGCAGCCGGAGTGAGCATTGCGGGAGCGCCGGTGATTATCGCAGGCTATAACGGACGCGTTGCCTGGGGTATGACGATGGTCATGGCGGACAATCAGGATGTTTTTCTTGAGCAAATCAAACTGGTGGAAGGCAGGCTTCATTATCTGCACAAGGGAAAGTGGCTGCCGGTTTCCGAGCGTCGGGAAGTTTTCCGCAGTAAGGGAGGGGAACGAAAAAATATCAGTATTTACGAGACCTTACATGGAACGTTGATGAGCGAGGCGCTAAGGGGGGAGCCTTTGCATCTTATTCAGGCCATGCCGGTGGACATTCCTTACGGTATCGCCCTTTGCCGTGCGAAGCCGGATGGAAATGATGACAGCATGAATGCTTTTTTCCAGTTGGGTTTCTCCGGTTCGGTGGATGAAGCCATAGCGGCTGCAAAACGGATCCGGTCCATTCCTTTGAATATGATGTTTGCGGATAAAGAAAATATTGCGTGGCAGGTGACCGGCAATTACCCTTTGCGGGCCGGAGGGCGAGGACTTGCGCCATCGCCGGGCTGGACAGGCCGTTATGACTGGACCGGTTTTCTGGATTCGTCCGCTTTGCCGTATCAAAAAAATCCTCCGCAAGGATTTCTGGGCACGGCAAATCACCGCACAGTTCCGAAAGACTATCCCCATATTCTTTCCTCCTCTTGGTACTGGCCGGAACGAGCCGAGCGTATCGAACAAATGGTCCTTGCGACCCATCAGCACACGGCGGAAACCAGCATGGCAATGCAACTGGACACTTTCTCGCTGTTTGTGTCAAAATTGCGGAATGACGTGCTGACAGGACCATTTGCGGCGGAAATCATGAAAGAGTCAGAGTCCTGGCAGGATGAAAAAAGAGTTTCGCGTATGCGCCTTGCCCTGGAGATGCTGCGGAATTTTCGCGGTGATATGAAGGCGGATTCGGCGGAAGCGGCGCTTTTGGGCTCTTTTCTGGACGCAGTTACGAAAAACATCTTTCTGGATGAATTGGGGCCAATGGATTCCCGGGCCTGGAAGTCGTTTGTGATTCTCAACAGTGAGAGCTATAACGCCACCTGCGATCATCTGCTCGTTCGCGGAAATGAAAGTCCCTTCTGGGATGACATCGCTACGCCCGAAAAGGAAACCAAGGCCGGCATCGTTGCCCGGTCACTGGCGGATGCCGTTTTATTTCTGGAATCGACCTGTGCGGAAAAGCCACAGCAATGGAAATGGGGAAATCTGCACACCGGCACTTGGGAAACCGATAGTTTCCAAATGGCGAAGCATCTGGGATGGATGGAAAGAACAGCGTTGAAAAGCCTCTGGTCCTATTTTAACAGGGGGCCTTATCCTGCCGAAGGAGATATGTTCACACTCAATGTGTCGATGTATATGATGGGGGGAGATTTTCAGGCCTGGATCATTCCCTCGATGCGGATGGTTGTCGATTTTAGCAGGAAAGAGCCCATGATGGCTGTCAACAGTTCCGGACAGTCGGATAATCCTTCCAGTCCCTATTATGATGACGGTGTAGAAGCTTGGCGCGAAGGACGCTATTTACCTTTTCCTTTCCAGGAAGAAAACATTCGTGCACATTACAGACATATTCTGATTCTGCAGCCGTCTTCCAGTGCCGAAGAAAAAAACGCCATATAAAACCGATTTGATACGCTCCGCGAATCGGTTTCCGCCGATGCGGATTTAAACTTGAATGTTTTTTCTCGAAAGGATCATTCCCATGAGTTTTGGTCAAAGAGTTTTTTGCGGACAGGTGACGAAGGAGAATGTCGGCCGCCAGGTGCGGCTTTGCGGGTGGGTGGATGCATTCCGGGATCACGGCGGCCTTTTGTTTGTCCATCTGCGCGATCGCAGCGGTATTCTGCAAATTGTTTTTAATCCGGAACTTGCCTCGGGAGAGGTTATGCTCCGGGCATCGGCGCTGCGCTCCGAATATTGTATCACCGTTGCGGGCGAGGTGAAAATCAGGCGGGAAGGCACGGAAAATCCCCACATCGAAACGGGCGACGTCGAGGTCATTGTTACGGAACTGACCGTGCTTTCCGAAGCGGATGCGCTTCCTTTTGCCGTTTCGGAAAAGGCAATGATTGCCGGGGTGTCCAGCACCGGCACCGATCAGGTGGCAGAAGACCTGCGCCTCCAATACCGGTATCTGGACATTCGAAGGCCTTCCATGAGAGACAATTTAATGGCCCGGCATCGCATTTTTCAATGCGTGCGTGAATTTCTGGATTCCAAAGGATTTCTGGAAATTGAAACGCCCGTACTTACGTCCAGTACGCCGGAAGGTGCCCGAGATTACCTGGTGCCCAGCCGCGTGCACGAGCGGAAGTTTTACGCTTTGCCCCAGTCGCCGCAGCTTTTCAAGCAGCTGCTCATGATCGGCGGCCTGGAGCGTTATTTCCAACTGGCCCGCTGTTTTCGTGACGAAGATCTGCGCCCGAACCGCCAGCCGGAATTTACGCAGCTCGACATCGAAGCTTCGTTTATCGACGAGGAATTTCTTTACGATCTGGTCGAGGAACTGACGGTGAAAATGTTTGCCGTCGGCGGTATCGAGCTTTCCCGTCCCTTTCCGCGTATGACGTATGCGGAGGCGATGGATGCCACAGGCTCCGATCGTCCGGATTTGCGCTTCGGTCTTCGCTTTGTGGATGTGACAGATTTGTTTGCCAAAACCCACTATGCGATCTTTCGTCAGATTCTGCAGAGAGGCGGATGCATTAAGGGCATCAACGTCAAGAGCCAGTCTGAAAAACTCAGCAAAAACGTTTTGCAGAATGAATATGCCAGGGAAATCGCCCCGTCGTTCGGCGCCAAGGGCATGACCTGGATGCGCGCCGAGGGCGGAAAACTGGAGTCCAACATCGTCCAGTTTTTCAGTCCCGATGAGCTCGATGCGCTATGGAAAAGGTTTGAGGTGGCCGACGGAGATGTGCTGATCATGGTTGCCGATCCTTCCTATGCTGTCGTTACGCACGCGCTGGGTCAGTTGCGTCTACATCTGGCGCACCGTCTGGGGTTGATTCCGGAAAACCTTTTCTGTCCGGTCTGGGTGACGGAATTTCCGCTGTTTGAACCGGCGGAGGATGGATTTGTCACTTCCAGTCATCATCCTTTCACCGCGCCGGAGCGCATTGATTTTGATCCGAAAAATATCGAAGAACTGTTGTCCCTGCGTTCGCGGGCCTATGACCTGGTCATGAACGGAGAGGAGCTGGGAGGCGGCAGCATCCGCATCAACCACCGCGACGTGCAGCGCAAAATCTTTGCGGCCCTGGGGCTGACGGAAGAGGAAACCAGGGAAAAATTCGGGTTCTTTCTGCGGGCATTCGATTTTGGAGCGCCGCCCCATGGCGGTCTGGCCCTGGGGATGGACCGCACCGTATCCATGATTCTTCAAACCCAATCAATCCGGGAGGTTATCGCCTTTCCCAAAAACCGCAGTGCTGCCTGCCCCCTGACCGGAGCACCCTCCACAGTGAAAAAGGAACAACTGGTGGAACTGGGGTTGTTGAATATGGGCGGTCAGGATGTTTTGCCGGGAACCGCGGCAAAGGAAAACAAGCTTGATCATCTATCCTGGGTGTCGCGTATTGGTATTTCCGGGGAAGAGAGGCCGGCAATCGAAGAGGGGATTGCGCAGGCTGAAAAACTGGCCCGGCTGGTGTCGGAAAAGGCGGGGTCGGAAGAGCCGATTTATACAGTGGCGCCGGTTTGCAACCGCACCCGCCCCGGAAAAGAGGCGGTACGTTCGGTTTTTTCGCAAAACGATCAGCTGTTCAAGAGCGCACCGGCGGTCAAAGGCCGTTATTTTAAAGTTGCCAGCATTCTGGAATAAAGGAAAACATTATGGATTCAATTTTTTTCCATCGCCATTTTGAAGAAACCGTTTTACCGGACGGCATTTTGAAGGGATTGAAGATTGCGATTCAGCCCAATATCTCCGTTGCTGGCTGGCCGACGGAAGCAGGCTCTGGCGCTCTGACCGGTTTTCGAGCACTGGAGGACGCAACGCTTTACCGTCTGATTCGTGAAGCGGGGGCGTACGTTTGCGGTTCCACGCGTATGAGCGAATTCGGTTTCGGCCTGACCGGTAGCAGAGCCGGCAAAGCGCTGATTTCGCAGGAAGCAGATGTGGAGCTGGTTTTGGATATGACGGGCGAAAGCCGGCTTGCGGCCGCCGGAGCTTCTGTCTGCGGCTTGAAGCCCAGTTGGGGGCTGGTATCTCATTTGGGCCTCATCGGTTTGATTCCCTCCATGGAATGTTGTGGGATTATTTCAGAAAATATCAATAATATCCGTATTATACTAAAGTCGGTCGCGGGACCGGACGAGAGGGATTTTTCAATGCCCGATGAAGAAATTCCGGATTTCGAGCCGAAGGGTGTTGATCCGGCAAAAATCGCAGTCGGCATTCTTACGGAAGTGCAGGACGCTTTACCGTCCACGGAGCAAAACCTTTTTCGCCGGGAGGTGGATGATCTGAAAAAACAGGGGATTCCCATCAGAGAACTGTCCCTGCCCGATTTTCCTCTGTTTATGGCGGTTCATCAAGTTGTCGGTTCGGTGGAGGCTTCTTCTGCGGCCGGCCGGTATGATTCCGTTCGCTACGGGCGCCGGGCGGCGGGCTCCAAAAACTGGAACGAGATGTATCTGGCCTCGCGCGGGGCGGCTTTTGGACCGCTGCTGAAGAGCTATCTGTTTCAGGGGGCGTATTTTCAATTTCAAAACTATCGCGCGTATGAGGACGCCTGTCGTTTGCGGGCGCGTCTTTGTCAGCAAATGGAAAAGCTATTTACAGAGACCGACTTTCTGCTCTTTCCGGCATTCCGCAGGGGCCTGTCGGAGAAGTCTTTGTCGCTTGCCGACACGTATGCTCAGTTTGCGGAAACGGCTTTCGCCAATGTGGCCGGATGTCCTGCATTTTACATACCGCCGGTTGCAGAAGAACGGGTCGGAATACAGCTGGCCGGACCCAGGCGAAGCGATGGACGGCTTCTGAATTTTGGCGAATATACGCAAAATTTGCGCCGGGGAGGTCATTAAAAATGGAATTTGAAGCGGTTATCGGATTGGAAATACATGTGGAACTGAATTGCCGGACAAAACTGTTTTGTGATTGCCCGAATAATCCCGGCGATGAACCCAATGCCAACACCTGTCCGGTCTGTCTGTGGTTTCCGGGCGCCGTGCCCCGTTTAAGTCAGGAAGCCCTTGAAAAAGCTGTTCTTTTGTGCATGGGACTGGGCGCTCAACTCCAGCCCCGCAGCGCTTTTGATCAAAAGGTTTATTACTATCCGGATTTGCCCAAGGGCTACCAGTTATCCCAGGCCCACCTGCCGCTTTCACGCGGTGGCGGCATTGATATTATGGATGAAAACGGAAAAATGCAAAGGTTGCGCATCCATCACATCCATATGGAGGAGGATGTCGCCAAATTGGTGCATGAAATGGAAGGGCGCCAGCCAATCAGTCTGGTGGACTTCAACCGCGCCGGCGCTCCTCTTGTGGAAATTGTGACGGAACCGGATTTTCGCACACCTTACCAAGCGATGGAATTTCTTAAGGCGTTGCGCACACAGGTGCGCTACGTGGGAGCGTCTGAATGCAGCATGGAAAACGGCACGATGCGCGCCGACGCCAATATTTCCATCCGTCCCCGGGGCTCAAACGAAATGAACACGAAGGTGGAGGTCAAAAACATGAACTCTATCCGCCATGTGGGAGATGCCATCGCTTTTGAGATTACCCGCCAGACCGCAGCCGTTCACGACGGGAAGCCGGTCATTTTACACACTCGGCTGTGGGATCCGGACAAGAAAGTTACTACCGCCATGCGGGGCAAGTTTGAAGGTCCGTGTGTTCCCGATCCGATGGTGCCGGTCATTGAATTGTCATCGGACTGGATCGAAAAGATGCGTTCCCGGCTTCCGGAAATGCCCGCAGTCCGGGCCGCTCGTTTTGTTTCGCGGCATGGCCTGACCGGTGAAGAAGCAGCTTTTTTAAGCGCCGATCCGGACGTGGCCGGCTATTTTGAGGAATTGCTGGCAGAAGAAATTGCTCCGCGCATGGCCCTGCATTGGTTGACCACGCAGTTGTTGCCGGCATTGAAAGAGCGTAAACAGGAGGTGAGTGCTTCTCGTGTGACTTCCCAACGTTTCGGGGCGCTTTTGAAAATGCTGTCTCGTGATGAAATCAACGCCAACGCCGCACGTGAAACCCTGACCTGTATGTTTGAGAATGATGACTCTCCCGAAGTCATTGTCGGCGCTCGGGGATTCCGGCAGGTTTCCGATGTTGCGGCGCTTGAATCTTTGATAGAAAAGGTGCTGGGTGAGCAAACGGAAGCCGTTACCGACTTTCACAGCGGCCAGGGAAAAGCAATGGGATTTCTCATCGGCCAGGTGATGAAGGCCTCCGGCGGCAAAGCCAATCCGAAAATGATCCGGGAATTGCTGGCAGCCAAGCTTTCATAATGGGAAGACACCGTAATCTGTAATCCATATGGCGAGAACCATGTCAGCGACACCCGTACGGTTTGGGTCTATGCTTTGTCCAATTCTTTCTTAACGGCCAATCCAAGTTTCTCAATAACGTAGGGCTTTTTCACATAGGCACCGGCGCCCAGTCTCTGTGCGGAACGAACCCGATCCGTTTCGGAAAAACCGCTCACGATAATCGCCTTCTGTGTAGGGTTGATTTCCAGGATTCGCTGATAAGTGTCAAGACCATCGATCCCGGGATCCATGATCATGTCCAGGACAACCAAATCTGCCTTGTGGGTTTTGAGATATTCCACTGCTTCTTCGCCTCCCGCAACCATGTGAACATCGTATTGGAGTTTGCGGAGCATGGTGGATGCCAATTCGCGTTGTCCAGGGACATCATCCACAACGAGAATGGATTCTCCCTTTCCTCGGTATTCGGAAATATCGATGAATTCCTTTTCCGTGTCTTTCTCCTGTTTTGTTACCGGGAAATACAAAGTGAATATCGTTCCTTTTTCCAGTTCACTTTGGACATCAATGTAGCCGTTGTGGTCCTTTACGGTTCCCCAGACCACGGCAAGTCCAAGTCCTGTTCCGCTTCTCCCCATGACCTTCTTTGTGTAGAAAGGTTCGAAGATCCGGTTGGTGTCCTGTGCCGATATGCCTTCCCCCGTGTCGGAAACGGTAAGCACGACATAATGATCCTCCCGGACTTCATCATAACCATGCACGGGACGATCCAGGTATTTGCTGCTTGTTTTCAAGGAAATCAGGCCGCCTTTGGGCATGGCTTCGGCGGCATTGGAAATGAGATTGGCAATGGTTTTTTCAAGGTGGACTTTTGACCCCATGATATTGGGAAGCTCTGCTTGGCACTCCGTTTGTATTTGCAGATGGGGATGATAGGATGACAACTTTTCTAATTCCGGGCTTTTTTGATAATCCAAAAGGATGGTGTTCAGATTGACGGAGCTTGTTTTCTGGACGCCTCTTCTGGCCAATGTCAGCAGATCCTGAACAATAGCTGCCGCCTTCTGACTGGCGTCCTTGATATGAGCAACATGCGGTCTGATCGGGCTCGATTGGTCGATGTCATCCAGGATGATTTCCGAATACCCCACCATGATGCCGAGCACATTATTGAGATCGTGCGCAACCCCGCCTGCCAGCCTTCCCAATGCCTCCATTTTTTCCGCGCGATTCAGCCGTTGATAAAGTTGGAGCTTTTCTTCTTCAGCCGCTTTTCTTTCCGTGATATCAATCACCTGGATGAGAGATCTCATTTTGCCTGCTGAATCCATATAGACCGCGCTTAAGACCTCGCCAAAACGTTTTGAACCGTTTTTCCGGATAAAGGAAAATTCATAATGAGACGGGACATCTTCTCCACGTTGACGGCGCTGGTATCTTTCGAGTCCTACTAACTGGCTTTCTTCCGTCAGAAGAAAAGCGAAGTTTCTGCCGAGTAGTTCTTGCTTGGAATAACCAGTGATTCTGCATAATTCTTCATTCACATAAATATAACGGGCGGCGTCATCCACAATGGCAATACCGGTAAGGGATCTTTCAACCGCGGAGCGGAATTTTTCCTCACTTTCCCGAATCATTTGATCCGCACGCCTTCGCTCGGTAATGTCGATCAAATTGCCCACGACTTTGATCGGGCGGTTGCCTTCCAGCACCGGTTGGGCCATGGTCTGAATCCAGATACGACGGCCATCGGCAGTGTTGAGTGGAAACACCAGGTCATAGGGTTGACCTTCCTGTACGCAACGTTGAAAAGCTGCCTGGATAACCGGACGGTCTTCAGGGTCATAGCAGGCCAGACTGCGTTTGATATGTTCGGGGGAACCTGCCTCAAATTCGTCGGACAAAAAACCGTGAATGCGGTATGTTTCGTTTGTCCAGGTCATGGTCTGCCGCATTACATCCCATTCCCAGCCGCCGATTTTTGCCAGGCGCTGTGTTTCATCCAGCAGATTTCTGCTGTGACGCAAGGTCTCTTCCACGCGTTTGCGTTTTGTGATGTCTCGGCAGGCAGCTACACGAACCTGCTTTCCATGGTAGGACATTTCCCTTACCTGGATTTCTTCGATGAATGTAGAGCCGTCCTTCCGTCTTGCGCAAACTTCATAAGGTCCTGTGTCGCCGTGATTAATTTTTTCCAGCATGATCGCCTGATATTCAGGAACAATCAGATCATAGGCGCTCATGCGTTTTAACTCTTCGAGTGTATATCCGAACATCTCCACAAAATGAGAGTTCACATCAATTGTTTTGCCGTGGTCATGAATGAGAATGCCCTCGTAACTGGCTTCCGAGAGCGTGCTGTAGCGCTCTTCGCTTTCCCGAAGAGCCTCCTGATCACCTTGAAAAAGCGTTCTGGAGTGTTCCAGTTCCTGAATTCTCTTCCTGAGTGCGGCGTTCTCTTGGATAAGTTCTTGATAGTTATCGGTATGATCGGACATGTGAAAAAAGAACTCCTATATCTAAAATGAATATTCCATGCTGGAAAGATCGTGGATGATGAATGATGGATAACTTCAGGATCTGTCGAAAACCTCCTTGATGACTTCAGAAAGTTTTTCCAGGGTGTATGGTTTCTGGATAAAGGCATTGACGCCCTGCGCCAGGGCGAAGGTCACTCTTTCGTCCTGTTTGAACCCCGAGGTCATGATGACCTTGACGCGGCTATCGATTTTTTTCATTTCCAGATACACCTGTTCTCCGGATTTTTGCGGCATCACCAGGTCCAGAAGAACACACGCGATTTCCTGATATCGTTTGCCGAAGATCTGCAAAGCCTGCAGGCCATCAGAAGCGGTAAGCACTTCATAGCCGCATTTTTTTAGAATGGCGCCTGCTGCCTGCCTCATGATTTCTTCATCATCGACGACGAGAATGATTCCCTTGCCTTGCGGCAGCTCAAAGCATTTTTCTTGCGTCTCTCGAATTTCTCCGTTATGAAGCACCGGTATATAAACATCGAAAGTGGTTCCCTGACCTTCTTCAGAATAAATATTGATAAATCCGGAATGTTGCTGAACAATGTTGTAAACCATGGAAAGGCCCAAGCCCGTGCCTTTGCCCTTTTCCTTGGTGGTAAAAAAGGGGACGAATATTTTGGCGATGGTTTGTGGCGTCATCCCGACACCCGTATCTTCAACCGAAATGCGCCAGTAGTCGATTTGTTTGGCCTCTGGACGGATTTTACAAAAATCAGCGTCTGCGCGTACCTGGTCCAAACTGATCGTCAGAGTGCCGCCTTGCGGTTCCTGCGCGGACCGCATGATGGTCATGGCGTGGCCGGCATTGACGCAGAGATTGAGAAGCGCCTGTTCCATATGGGTGGCGTCGGCCTTGGCCATGGCTTTTTCCGGGGGAACCTGCATATGGATATTAATGGATTTATCAAAAGTGTTTTTAATGATGTTTTGAACATTCCATAGGGTGGTCTTCAAATCCATGGGGTAAAATTGAGTGTCCTGCTTGCGCGACAGGGTTAAAAGCTGCTGCACCATTTCCACGGCCCGCTGACCGGCCTTGTCCATGATATTCAACCATTTTTTCAGTTTTTCCGGATCGATTTGGCGGTTATTCTGCACTTCGAACTGCAAAATGGAAAGCGTGCTGACAATGCCACCCAGGACATTGTTGAAATCATGGGCCAGGCCTCCGGCTAGAGTGCCGATGGTTTCCATTTTTTGTGCCTGAAGAAGCTGCTCTTCTAATGCATCTCTTTCCATGTCTGAAAGAATTCTTGCAACATGATCGGCAAAGATCACGCCAAATCCGATTTCATCTTCTTCCCATACTTTGGGGGTGTTGTGCTCAAACGATACAAATCCTGCCACTTTACCTTTCAGAATAATGGAAACCATCAGAGCGGAGGCAATACCGCCGGGACGGAAATAATTTTCATAAAGGCCGTTCATGAGCGGATCGGTTGCAACATCCGGCTGTAGGATGATTCTTTGTGCCTGAATTGCCTTGAAAAATTCCGGACAATCATCTTCCTGCAGGAGAACATCCGTAAGATGCCTTTGTTCTGAAGAAATGAAAATGTCGGAGGATTTCAGACTTTTTCCGTTATTTTTCATCTGCCAGATGCCGCAACGGGAAACCTCCAGTGCGGCAAGGGCATTTTCGGAAAAGATATGAAAAACCATGCTAATGCTTTTGAAAGGGTCATTGCTTGTCAAACCGAATTCTGAGGACGCTTTCAGTTGTTTGGCCAGTCGGTTTTTCGAGCATAGTAATGTATGCTCGGAAACGGCCAGGTCAAAAACATTTTGCACAAGACCTTCGGCGTATTCATTCAGTTGATTCGTAATCTGTTCGAATTCGGCACGGCTCCGGGCGTGAATCAGGAGTAAATCTTCCGCCGGATCGTGATGGAGATAAAGATGATACTTTTCGTCATGAATCTTGATCTTCAGCGGTGTGCTGGCTGGATGGTGAAAACGACCGGCGATTCTTTCTTCGAGGCTTTCCCTGTCTTTTTCTGAAACGAAGATGCAGGGCAGGATGTCATCCAGATTCCGGAGATCAGGAATGTGAAACATATTCCGGAAGGCGCTGTTTGACAATGCTTCCCTCGTTTCCGGATTGATCAGCAAAAGCGCCTCGATCGGATCATTTTGAAGCAAGTGCAGGGATAGAGAGCGTTTTTTCTTCATGGGTTCTCACCCTCTTCATCCATCTTTTTGTTTTATCCTTTCCTACCCGTCTTCTGAAACAGGCAGGTTCCACCATTAGTCCTGACTGAATGTAATCAATTCAGGAAAAAGTTTCTGGATGACCGGAAACGTACTTTCCTGCCAGGGAATATCGCTGTTTTGAACAATTCTTACCTTGTAGCCCTGGTCACTGGGTAAGCTTTTGGATTTCATCAGCCAGCTGATGATTGTCTTGATTCCGCTGGAGTTCACATAAGAGAGCTCTCTGAAATCGACAGATAGGATTTTGACTTTCTGGGCGATGGCCTCATCGTGTATCCGAAGCAAATAAGGCAGAATGAATTCGGAAGGATCTCTCATATCAATTTCTCCTGAAATGGCCAGAAGAATGCCATTTTCGGCTTCCTGTTCCTGAAGATCAGAAATGACCACTTTTGTTTTTTCGACTTCCAGAGGTTCGATATGGAGTTTATTCATGGCTCGCCTCCCATTTTTCTATTGGAATGTTCGCAGTGATCTTCACGATACCGTTTTCAATGCTTGTGCTGATGTCCGCTTGGCATTCATAACGGATACGAGCCAGACCGAGAGCGCTTTTGCCATTGATAGCAATCGAACTGTCCTTCATTCTCTTGATGTAGGCGTCCAGGGGCGGGTTCTCGAAGAGTTCCTGAAGGCAACTTTGCAGGTCCGCGATATTTTCCTGTGAAGCGTGATTGCTCACGATGACTTTGATCATTTTTTGCGCACTGGTGACGTAAATATTCAGTTCGCTCCCCTCCAGATCGGAAAATTTGACGGCATTTTCGATGAGTTCATTCACAGCCATGGCAATGCTGGTGGCCTGCTTTTTATTTTCAAGAGTGATGGCCATGAAGTTTTCCACAAATGTACGCACGGTTGATATGTATGTCCATTTGGGCCCGAATTTTAATTCTACGTAAATCTTCGATTCCTTTTCCATGCCCTTTCCCCTTTTTTCATTTATGCGTTTTACTGCTGTTTCAGACGTTTTACGGCGATCAGAGTTATATCGTCCTGCTTTTGGTAAGGCGCCAATTCCTTCAGAATCCCGTCTTTGATGTCGTCGGGAGATTGATTGCCCAGTTGCTTGAAAACATTTTTCAGGCCACTTTTGGAAAAGCGGTCGCCTTGGGTGCTTACGGCGTCCGTAATGCCGTCCGTGTATAACAGCATAACATCTCCCGCATGGAGAATCAAAGATGAATCTCGCAGCATGGCGCCGATTTCCTGCCTGAGTCCCAGCCACATTCCTTCTGTTTTAATCAATTCCACTTCCCGGTCTTCCGCCCTGTATATCATGATATCCTCGTGCAGTCCGGAATAGATGAGCCGTCCGTTTTCGTGAATGGACAGAATGACTAAAGTAATAAACTTGTCTTCTCCCAAAGCTTCAATATTTTCGGTCAGTACAAGGTTGATATCTTCAATCATTTTGGACGGAGCGATGTCCGGCGATCGGGAAAGCACGGTTTTGATGGATGTCTGCAGCATCATCATGATGAGGCCCGCCGGGACACCGTGGCCGGACACGTCGCCAATGACAATCCAGTCTCTGCCCGCAGCATTGATTACGTCATAGTAATCGCCGCCCACTTCGTCGGCCGGCGTCATGTGCACGGCCACCTCATACCCGGATAAACGCGGAGCCTGGGGGATGAGTGCAGTCTGGATTTTTTTGGCCAGCTTCATTTCGCCCCACAGGGCATCCCTCGTTTCCACAAGCTCGGAGTTGGTGTTCTTAATGTCGGTCAAATACTTTTTAAAGTATCGGGCAAATTCTCCGATCTCGTCTTTAGACTCGATTTGATCAAACAGACTGAAGTCAACTGAAGCCACAGAGCTCTGGCGAAGAATTCGAATCAACTTGGTGACGGGTTCCATGATGAATCGTGAAATCGTCAGGCTGATGAAGATGGAAAGGACCAGGGCGCTGAAAACAAATCCCACTGCCAGATAAAGAAAATTCGCAAAGCTGCGTATGGAATGTTCATGGCTTTCCCGGCTCAGATCGTTTTGAATGGTCATGAGTTTGTTGAGGTTTTCATAAAGAATTTCAAATTCATCCTCGCCCATTTGCAGCATCACGGACGCGGTGGTAATGTCGTTTCCCTCCAGTGCGGAATCCTTGGCATAGATGGATCTCGTTTTATACTCTTCATGATTTTTTAAGATGGAAAGAAAGGCGTTTCTTTCTTTTTCGGTCAGTACATCGGATTGCAAAATGTCCTTGATCAGCTTTGCCGATTCGTCTAGGAGCTCTATCTGGCGGTTGAGAAGCTTTTCGACGATTTTCCAGTCATAGCCGGTCAGTGCCCATACGTATCCCTTATACATGTTTGCGTGAATAACGTCAATTTTTCTAACAATTTCAGAGCTTTGCTTATAAATGCGGAAACGCTTGTTAAAGATGTCGTCAATCAGTGCTCTTTGTTGAACCAGTCCGATGATAAAGAGGATGCACAGAACCAAAAGAAAAAATATTCCGATATATGCGGCAACAAAAACTTTTTTACGCACAGAAAGGCTATTGATGAAATGAGCTGTCCAGGACGGTACCGTATTCATGAAGTAACCTGCCGGTTTTGCATTCGTTCACATCCTGCCGGTTGTCCGGATTGCGGAAATCCGCTTTTCCTGCGCGTCTGTTCGTCCATCGGCAGATGGGGTTAATTTACCTTATAATATCCGCTTAAGAATATGATATTGTCGATTTTTTCAAAATACGTGACTTTGGGCATGGCTTTTTTTCGTGTGGGGTGCGCCCAGCGGTATTCCACCCATCCTTTGCCATCCTTTTTCGCCTTGCTGCATATTTCCCGAATAAAATATTTTCCGTCCGGATCCTTGACGTTGTACCACTCCTTGCCGGGAATAGTTCTATTAATTCCATGAGCCAGGACGATGGCCTTGTTCTTGAAATCCGTCTGGATGACCCACAGATACAGTTCACCTTTCTGCAGCATGCCCTTATCGGTGATTGCTGTCATGGTCTTCGATTCGCCATTTTCCTTGTAAAACGCAATGCCCTTTCTGACCAAAGAAACCGCTTCTTCTTTCTGATCAGCCCATGCCGCTGAAACAAACAACATACTGCTGAACATGAAAGAAATAACCAGATTTCTGATGATTGCTTTTATCATATCATCGCCTCCCTTGTTTTATGCAATACGGTTTGTCAGTTAAACTGAAGATACTATTTCGACATCCTGCTCTCGACGGTATTACTGTAATGACGATTGACCTTTCAAGTCAAGAAAAACTTGAGGGCATTTCCCACCGGAAATGCCCTCATGACTGTGAGCGGTCTACACTTTGCGTGCCAAATACTTCCACGAGCAGTTCCGCCAGCTTTTCCAGCGTGTAGGGCTTCTGGATAAAGGCATTCACGCCCTGTTGCATAGCAAACGTAACTCTTTCATCCTGCTTAAAGCCGGAGGCCATGATCACCTTGACCCTATGGTCGATTTTTTTCATTTCCACATAGACCTGTTCTCCGGATTTTTGAGGCATGACCAGATCTAGAAGAACGCCATCAATTTCCTCATGCCTTTTTCTGAAGATTTCCATGGCTTGCACGCCGTCGCTGACGGCGATAACCTCGTAACCGCATTTTCTCAATATGGTGTCGGCGGTGTGCCGCATCACTTCTTCGTCATCCACCACCAGAATGATCCCCCGGCCGCGGGGAAGTTCAAAATATGTTTCTTTGGTTTCGGGCGGAGCTTCGCCCGAGTAAACGGGAATATAGGCATCAAAAGTCGAGCCTGTGCCGATTTCGGAATAAATATTCATAAAACCTTCATGTTGATGAACAATGTTGTAAACCATCGAGAGTCCGAGACCTGTTCCCTTGCCTTTTTCCTTGGTGGTGAAAAACGGGACAAAAACTTTGGAAATGGTTTGCTGGCTCATGCCGATTCCCGTATCTTCGACGGATATTCGCCAGTAGTCGATTAATTTTGCCTCAGGTCGGATTTTGCAGAATGACTCGTCCGCCCTGATTTTTTCCAAGCTTATCGTTAAAACGCCTCCTTTGGGATCTTTTTCCGGACGCATAATGGTCATAGCGTGGCCTGCGTTGACACAGAGATTCAGCAATACTTGTTCCATCTGTGTCGCGTCGGCGTGAGCCATGGCTTTTTCGCTTGGAAGGTTTACTCGAATCTCGATGGATTTGTCGAATGTATTATCACATATTTTTTTCACATTGGAGATCGTGGTATTAAGATCTACGGGGGCAAACTGCGTTTCTCTTCTGCGGGATAGAGTCAAAAGCTGCTGAACCATGTCAACTGCCCGCTGGCCGGATTTGTCCATGATGTTTATGTATTTCTTTAGTTTTTCCGGATCGAGGGATTTGTTCTGCTGAAGCTCGAATTGCAAAATGGACAGAGTGCTGACAATGCCTCCCAGAACATTGTTGAAATCATGGGCTAGGCCTCCGGCCAGAGTACCGATGGTTTCCATTTTTTGTGCCTGAAGCAGTTGTTCTTCCATCCGAATTTTATCGGTGACATCGCGGATGCTGCCTCTTAAGCCCGTCAGACGCCCTTCGTCGTATGTAGCAATGCAGTTGTCTTCTCCAAAAATATGGTAGCCGTCCCGGCGGGGGATTTTATGAATGGAGAGAAACTTTGTCTGTCGTTTTTCAATATTTCTGGATACTTCCGTAAAGCCGGTATCGCCGATCAATTCCCGGATGGTGATCCCTTTTTCCAAGTCTTTCGGTGAATGACCGGTCAGGCGAAGTCCCGCCTGATTCAGATAGGTGACCTTCATGTCGGCATCCGCTTCGTAAATGATATCCGGAGTATTATCCGCCAGAGATCGGTATCGCTCCTCGCTTTCCCGGAGGGCTTTTGCCACCTGTTTGTGTTCCAGGATCTCGTCATGCAGCGAGCGGCTGTACTGCTGGAGTTTTTCCATGAAGATATTGAAATACTTGGCCAACCTTCCTAATTCATCATCGGAGGGAGAACGCATGCGGACGGAGAAATCATCCGTGACGCCTGTTGAAAAGTATCCGATGAGCTTCTTGACAGGCTTGGTGATGGCGGAACTGATCCAGATCGTCATGATAAATACAAGGGTGAAAGCCAGCAAAGAGAAGAAAATAATCATATTTTTCAAATGCTTCAGCGGGGCATAAAATTCGTCCGTATAGCCGGATGCGGCGACAATCCAGTCAAGTTCGGGAATGTAGTTGAGCATGACAATTTTTTCGCGAGGCTTTTTTTCGCCGGGGTTATGCCACTGATAGACAAGTTTTCCGACTTTCTTCTTGACGATATTTGCGCCGGCCGCCCGCAAATCCGGATCCGGCAAGGTGAAGACATTGCCTCCCTGCAGAGAGGGATGGATAATGATATTGCCTTTGGAATCCACAATATAGGAATAACCGGTTTTCCCGAAGCGCATCGACAAGACGCTTTCTCGCAGATCGCTGACGCTGATCAGGTGAATGAATTCTGAACGGTAGGAAGAAACGGAGATGATCCAATCCCAGGGCTGAAAGTGTGTCATATAAAGAGCCTTCGGCTTCATCTCTTCGTCTCCGGGATTTTTCCATTCGTAGGTCAGAAAACCTTCTTTGCGTTTCATCTGTTCACGGACAAAAGCGTGATTCGTGAAACTTCGCCCTTCAACACCCGGAATCGGATGAACAATAGCGATGCCGTCTTTATTGGCGCAATAGATATAGCCCGTTTTTCCGATGACCTGGCTGAAAAGAACGTCACGAGATCTTCTTTTGGCCTCTTCCTCTGTCATCAAACCTTTTCGGTATTGGTTGTAGAATTTTTCGATGATCATTTTGTTGGCTTCGGCCGATGATCGCAAATAGTTCTTGATGGAGACATCTGCCGATGTTTTTACCGTGTTCAGAAGCATTTCCGTTGAGGAGTTCAGTTGGTTTTCAATACTTTCTTCCAGGGTTTTTTGCGCGACATGATAAATGGCAAAGCCGATCAAAGCGGTGACCAGAATCAAGGTTCCGCATGTGCTGAGCAGGAGTTTATAGCGAACGGGAAGATCGGCGAAAAAACGTTTCATGAAGTTTTCCTTTGCAAATATCATAAGATATTCAGAAAGATCTGTCAAGCCAGGCGGTGAGGGACTTGAAAAAGAAGGATGTATCAAATAATCAATAACTTGCGAGTTCCGCGGATAGTTTGGACTCGATGTCTTTTGCTGTTGCGGAGTCAAGGGATTCGGTCGCCACCTGATCAGGGATCATGTCCAGTAATTGTTTTGCAAGCGTTTTGCGATCCCCTGAATTTTCTTTGGCGGCCAGCCATGCCTCCATTTTTTTGTTAAATAAAAGCTTGTTGACCAGATCGGCTAATTGTTTATCCTGGCCGTCAGGATTCAGTTTAGCGATGTTGCGCAGTACCTGCCATTCGAATTCAGAAACATAGTCAGGACGGTCGGTTATCGGTCCGGTTACCGGCTTTCCTTGCATCACTTCCGGTGTTGCCGCTTTCTGATGATCCAGATATTCTTTTGCCTGGCGGTGGGTGGCCGTTGGAACTTCTGAACCGGTTGCCGAAACCATTTCATCGACATTATTATCCTGTGGATATTGTAGAAAAAGAAAGGCAATAGCAGCAATTCCCAGAAGCATCATTGAAATCAAAAGAATTTTTTTTCTTGAAAGCCTATTATTTGTGCGACGATCGGACATGATTTCTGTCTCCTTGAATTATTCCCATTGCTTCATTCAGGTAGGGCAGAAGGAAAAACAAATCCGGCCTGGCCGCATGGAAGCGGCCGGACCGGAGAGAGAAATTATTACTGCGAATCATGCTACCACTTTTTCGGAAGAGGAGGCGTAATCGTGAACGCGAATTTCTGTCCGGGGCCGGACATCAATGTCGTGAACAGAGCATTGATTAAAGAACCGTTACCCACCAATCTGGGAAAGGTTGTTGTTCCCTTGAAAGTCAAAGTGCCATCACCAAGAGCCGATGCGGGACCATCATAATCAATGGGGAACACAATCGGTTCTGCACCGTGCAGCTTGAAAGGAATTTTAATGCCCAAGGCACCAACCTGCTTGATGTACAAATTGACATACATTTTTCCGTGCACATGCAATATGCCATCTTTATCAATAGAAGCCGTTCCGGTCATGGGTTTTGCAGGCACAATGGACAGATTGACTTTTAAAGGAAGGATCACATTGATATTGGAGGGAAAATCCGGAATTTCTGTCGATCCCACAATTGTGTTAATCGTCATGTTTGTGTTGGCGGAAAATGTTGATGCTCCGGGAAGGTAAACATCCTGGCGTAAAGTTTTCAGATGAATCGTTCCGGCCAAATTCCATTTGTTCATCGAAACCACAAAGTCACCATCCACCGGATTTGCCGTGGATACGGGACGGGGCGTGGTGGAATTGCAGGTTGATGCTGCAAATTTCCCATTGAAACGATCTTGGAGCCACGAAAGTGCATAAGGTGCGGCCTGGAATTGTGTTGTCAGATGCTCACCGGGGAAATACATATAAGAGACGTTCACACCCTGATCGCAATAAGCTTTTTTCAGATCCAATGCCTGATTGAGTTCGATAAACTCGTCGGATGTTCCGTGATATAGAAAAACGGGTACATTGATCGGAGTTTTTCCAAGGTTTTGCGCCTCCATGGTTTCCTTGATGGGGGATATCGAAGACAGAATTGATATCGGTATATAATCGCCGTGTCCGATATAACTGGACAGGCGTACGTTCATAAAGGTGAACAGAGCTTCGAAAACGCCCATGTTTTTTGCCCCCTGGATGGCGCTTTTTCCTGCATCATTGGTCATGAGCGCCAGGGGAATGCCTTCCGGATATTGAGTGGACAATCCGATTACGGTATCCAGTAAAAAAGCGGAGCCGTTTTTACCGTCTATGTATTCTGAAACCCGAAAGAAATTGGCGGGGACACCACCTGCGGCGACACCGACCAGATTCATGTTGGGAGCATAGGAAGGCTGGAGCTGTCCCGCCCATGCCGCTGTCTGTCCACCTTGGGAATAGCCCCAGATGCCGATCTTTGCAGAAGAACTCAATCCAATATAGGGGATTTGCAAGGCTGCTTTGATGATGTCGAGAGCAGCGTGTCCCTGAGCGATGCCGGACATGTAAGTGGGGGAACTCCCATTGGTGTATCCCGGATTGTCGGTGATCAGAACGGCATAACCTTTTTGCAGGGCCGCCCGGATATTGACATTCTCATAGTCCGTGCCGTTGGCAAGTTGAAGAGACGGAGCCCAGGATTGTGCAAGACCATGAGTTCCTACGGCGTATGTTATCATCGGGCGGGGATAAGAGGCTCTCCATGTGGTTCGGGGAACCAGAACCGTTCCCGTAACGACATTGGGCATTCCGAACGCATCTTTTGATCGATACATAATCTGCCAGGAATTGCATGCAGGACTTTCAGGGGGGACTGATTTTGAGGTGCGATACCAGATCAAATCTCCATTGGTATCAGGAAGAGTTGCCGGAGGCGTGTAAAAAGCCATGCCGGCGGGACCTACTTTTGGAGCGGCTATCGCCGAAAACGCAAAAAGACATCCCATGGCCAAAATGGTAAAAGAGACCAGAAACCACTGCCGGCAACAAATAACGCGCTTCATAAAACCTCCCCGTAAACAAGTTCTAGACAAACGATTTACGAAACACTGCAGCCCCGACAAAAAAGCACATTCTTGCTATTTTGCCCGACCACTTCTCTATATGATTTTTTACCTTTGGAGGCATCTTATTCCCATGAAAAAAAATGTCAAGCATTATTATCAAAAAAATGAAAAAAATGAAAAACCGTAACGGCGTGGATAAGGGCGAATTTCATTTTCAGGAGATCAAGAAGATGGACTACACGTGATATTTTACAGGCGCTGTTGATTCGTTGATATGCCCGCTGGTTCATCAGGCAGCGAAGCGTGATAGGAACTGCGTACCAGAGGACCGGACTGGATATTGGCAAATCCTCTAGAAAGGGCAATGGTTTGAAATTCGTCAAATTCCTCAGGAGAGTAATATTTGGCCACCGGCCAGTGCTTGAGCGTTGGTTGCTGGTATTGTCCAATGGTCAGTCGCTGACAGGAAATGGAAGACAGATCATCCATTAGACGAAAAATATCTGCTTTGTCTTCACCAAATCCCACCATGAAACCGCTTTTGGTGATAATTGGCGTAGGTGCCACACTGGATAAAAGAGCCAATGAACGCTGATAGTTGCCTTGCGGGCGAAGCAGCGGGAAAAGAGGTGCCACAACTTCCAGGTTGTGATTAATCACATCAGGCTTTGCATCAATCACTTTTTCCAGAGATTTGATATTTCCCCGAAAATCAGGAATTAAAACTTCAATTTTACAGTCGGGAATAGCTTGGCGCAGTCCTGTAATGCAGCGGGCAAAGGTTTCCGCGCCACCGTCCGGCAAGTCATCTCTTGTTACGGAAGTAAGCACCACATAGCGCAACTTCATCTGCCCAACGGCGGAGATTAAATGTTCAATTTCGTTTTCATTGACTTTTTGGGGGGGAATGCCATGGGAAATGTTGCAGTAAAGACAGTTTCTTGTGCAGACGTTGCCCAGAATAAGAAACGTGGCCGTGCCCTTTTGGAAGCACTCCGCCATGTTGGGACAGGCGGCTTCCTGACAGACTGTATGCAGCTGTAAAGAAGAGAGAGTTTTGCGAATCTGACGGCACTTGTCTGTACAGGCTGGACGTACTTTCAGCCAAGGGGGTTTGCGCAGAAGATGCCTTGTTTCATTCATTTGAGGGTTTTTTCCAGCAGACATCCGGCTTGCGGGCGGCCAAAACCTCGTCGAGACGGTTGACCGGCGTGGAAAGCGGCGCGTCTTTAATCCGCTGAGGATTGTTCCTGGCCTCTTCGGCGATGGCGATCATTGCGTTGCAGAAAGCGTCAAGGGTTTCCTTGCTTTCCGTTTCCGTCGGCTCAATCATGATGGCTTCATGGACAATCAGCGGAAAATATATTGTCGGCGGATGATAGCCGAAATCGATGAGGCGTTTGGCAATGTCGCTGGTGTGGACACTGTTTTCCGCTACCTGACGGTTTCCGGAGAACACGCATTCGTGCATGCAGGCGCGGTCAAACGGTAGATCATAGACAAATTTCAGTTTTTCTTTAATATAATTGGCGTTAAGGACAGCCATTTCCGTGACGCGTGTCAGACCTGTCGCGCCCAGCGAGCGGATATAGGTGTAGGCCTTGACGATGACATTGAAGTTTCCGTAAAAGGCGCGTACACGGCCGATAGAGTCGGGAAAATCCGACGACCAGGCGTAAGTTGCATCATTTGCAATGAAATGCGGAATCGGCAGATACGATGTTTCGCCGTCACGGTTAACGGAATAATCCGTTGGCCATTCGTAGCTTGAATTCTTGATGATACGAGGTACGGGCAGATAATCTACCAGTTTGGCGCTCACACCCACCGGGCCGCTCCCGGGACCGCCGCCACCGTGTGGTGTGGAGAAAGTTTTATGCAGGTTGAGCTGAATTACATCAAAGCCCAGATCACCGGGCCGGGTTTTTCCCAAGAAGGCATTGGCATTTGCGCCGTCGCCATAAAGCAGGCCGCCCTTCCCATGGACAATAGAGGCGACTTTTTCAATATTACGTTCAAACAGCCCCAGTGTATTGGGATTGGTCAGCATGAGAGCAGCCACATCTTCTGTCATCAGGGATTCCAGATGGTCCAGATCGACGCCGCCATCCGTATTGGAGCGTAGGGTGACGGTTTCAAATCCGCACAGAGCGCCGGAGGCGGGATTGGTGCCGTGGGCGGCATCGGGAATCAGAATCAAGTGACGCTTTTGCCCTTTCTTCTCAAAATACTTCTTGATTATCATGACGCCCGTCAACTCTCCGTGCGCGCCTGCCGCTGGTTGCAGCGTAAAATCCGCCATGCCGAAGATATCGCTTAAAAGCCTTTGCATATCAAACATCAGTTTCAGGCTGCCCTGAGCAAACTCATCCGGGACCTCCGGGTGCAGATTTGTAAATCCCGGCAGAACGGCTGCGTTTTCGTTGATCTTGGGATTGTATTTCATGGTGCAGGAACCCAGGGGATAAAAACCCATATCCACACCGAAGTTCCGCCTTGATAGATTCGTATAATGTCTCACCAGATCGATTTCCGCCACTTCCGGAAGATCCAGATCGTCGCGTAGATATTTTCTTCCGATCACATCCTCGAGAGAGACAACCGGAACATCGCTTTGAGAGACATCCGCCGCGCTGCGTCCGGGCTTGCTGATTTCAAAAATTAATTCCATGAATGCACTCCTTATTTCAGAATATCCAACACACGATCCATATCGTCTTTGGAAAGCATTTCTGTAGCGCAAACAAGCAGAGTGTTTTCCAATTCCGGATAATCCTTCGACAGTTCATAAGCGCCGGTTATCCCTGCAGCCCACAACTTCTCATTCACCATCCGGGCAGCGGGACAGCGCAGGGCAAACTCGTTGTAAACTGGTGAAGAAAATACCTGCTGCCAACCCGGAAGGGATAGAAGCCTGTTCTTGAAATACTGGGCTTTGTTAATGTTAAGAGCCGATAGTTTTTTCAGATTTTTACCCAGTGCTGCAAGATAAATACAGGCGGACAGAGCGCAGAGGGCCTCATTGGAGCAGATATTGGAAGTCGCTTTTTCCCGGCGGATGTGCTGTTCGCGGGTTTGCAATGTGAGCACGAAGCCTCGCTTGCCGTTTTTATCCACAGTAGCACCCGCCAGTCTGCCCGGAATACGACGCAGATACTTTTCTCGTGCTGCGAGAATGCCCAGATATGGTCCTCCGTAATGAAGCGGGTTGCCCAGGCTTTGCCCTTCGCCCACTACGAAATCCGCTCCGCTGTCTCCAGCCGGACGCAGAATTCCCAGTGATGTGCCATCGGTAAAACCAGAAATGAGCATTGCACCGTTTTGATGAGCGGCTTCGGCAACCGGTGCAATATCTTCGATGCATCCGAAAAAATTGGGGCTTTGGATGATCACCGCCGCGATGCGGCTATCCAGAAGATCGGTAAGCGCGGCCAAATCCAGTTGACCGGAGGGAGCGTAGGGTATTTCTGTAACGGCATAACCGTTGGCCCATGCATAGGTTTGCAGAACCTGGCGATATTGCGGATGAACTGACCGAGCGACGACAATCCGTTTGCGATTCGAGATCTTGGCACACAAAACCGCTGCTTCCGCCATGGCCGAGGCCCCGTCATACAAAGATGCGTTAGCGACCTCCATTCCGGTCAAACGGGCGATCATGGTTTGATATTCGTAAATCGCCTGCAAAATGCCCTGGCTCATTTCCGCCTGGTAGGGAGTGTAGGCTGTAAAAAATTCGGCGCGTCCAATCAGATGGCTTACAACAGCCGGTATGTAGTGGGCATAAGCACCGGCGCCGGTCATCGTGACTTGAGGGATCCGGTTTCTTGCGCTGATGGTCTTCATCAGCGTGAAGGTATCTTGTTCGGATAAGGACTCCGGTATACCGGGCATTTGCTGTAAACGGAATGGTTGCGGAATGTCGGCAAAAAGCTCATCAATGCTGTGGATGCCGATCAACGCTTGCATTTCAGCGACATCTTCTGGTGTGTGAGGGCAGTAATCCATTTTATTAATGTTTTTCCTCCTGAATCAGAGCGTCATAGGTGACGGCATCCATCAGGGATTGCAATTCTTCTGCATGAGAGATTTTGAGTTTGACGATCCAGCCTTCCCCAAAGGCATCACGGTTGATCACCTCCGGGGCTTCCTCCAAAACGTTGTTGATATCGATGACTTCACCGCTAATCGGCGCATAAACATCGGATACAGATTTAACAGATTCCACAACGGCCACTGGTTTGCCTTTTTCAACTTTCTTGCCGATGGGGGGTAATTCTACAAAAACAATATCCGTCAGCATGTTCTGAGCGTAATCGGTGATGCCGATCAGAGCCGTGCCGTCGCCCAGGTCTTTTACCCATTCATGGTCTTTTGAATACAGTCTGTCGGTTGGGTTGGATTTGGACATTCGAGGTCTCCTTCTTCTTGAATTTTTTATCTTTTATCAAATGGTTCCTGTTTTTACCGGGTGTCGAATTTAAGGAACGATGATCTCGGATTTCTTTGGCAGCTCTTTGATTATCGTTGCCTTTTATAGAAAGGAAGTTGAACGATTCTGGCCTGGCTGATGGTATCGCGAATCATTACGGAAATTTCTGTATCTGGTGCGGTATATTCCATATCAACAAATGCCAGACCAATTGGTTTGTTCAGCGTGGGGGAAAAGGTGCCGGATGTAACGATACCGATTTGTTTGCTGTTTTTCATGACCAGATAGCCGTGGCGGGCAATACCGCGCCCGGTCATTTCAAATCCGGCCAGTTTTTTTTTAAAGCCGGTTTCCCTGATGATTGCGAGTGCCGCTTTACCGGCAAAATCCTTTTTCCAATCCACCAACCAGCCGTAAGGAACTTCCAACGGGCATATTTCTTCAGTAATATCCTGACCGTTGAGCATCATGCCGGATTCCAGGCGCAACGTGTCCCGTGCTCCCAGGCCTGCCGGCTTCAGACCTTCGGAAGCGCCCGTTTCCATGAATTTGTCCCACACCAAGCCTATTTTTTCAGCGTCCGCATAAATTTCAAAACCATCTTCTCCCGTATAGCCACTGCGGGAAATCATGGCAGGAATGTCTGCCACCCTCGAATCAGCAAAATGGTAGAAACGAATACTTTTCAAATCAGCCGGGGTCAGTTGTTGCAGAATATCTTCCGCACGCGGCCCCTGCAAATCCAGTTTGCCTGTTCTGTCGCTCACGTCCGAAAGACGGCAGTCAAAATGGTGTTTGTCAAGAATAGATTGGACGCGCAGAAAATCCGCTTCACGGGTTGTGGCATTGGTGACCAGCATGTAGAGATCCTGATCCATTTTGTAAACCGTCAAATCATCAATAATTCCGCCACGATCGTTAAGTAGCGCGGAAAGTTTGACCTGTCCCACCTTTTGTCCGGCAAGATCCCGCGTCAGTGCCGTTTGCAGCAGGTCAAACGCCTGAGGACCTTTTACCTGGATTTCCCCCATATGACAGATATCAAAAAGTGTCGCGTTGGTTCGGGTTGTCCGATGTTCCTCAATGACGTTGGTGTATTGTACCGGCATGGCCCATCCGCCGAAATCGATGATTTTTGCGTTCATATCGGTATGTCTGTCATATAAAACGGTTTTTCTCATAGATGGCGCTCCTGCCTGCTACTTAAAAATTTTATTGATTAAAGATTGTTTTTCTTTCGGATAATAGAGGTTTCCTTCGTAGTCAACAATCAGTTTGCCGTCAAGATGGTCGATTTCATGCTGTACAACCCGTGCCGTCCAATCCAGATAACGTTTGCTGACTTTCTCACCTTTTTGATTCAGGGCGCGGATTTTAATTTCCGGAAAACGGCTGACTTCGATTTGAATATCCGGGCAGGATAGGCATCCCTCTGCTGCTGTTACTTTTTCACCGCGTGATTGCGTAATGCGTGGGTTGATCAGCACATCGTAGTCATCGGGCGTCATTTTTTTCTTCCGTTCATCGTCGGTCTTGTTGCGAAAGATAATGATTCTTTTATTGATGCCGATTTGGGGGGCCGCTAGTCCTGAAGCGTCGTTACGGCAGGTAAAGGAATCAATCAGGGTCTGAATTTCCTTTTTTTCATCTTTTTCCAGCGGCGTTTTCAATTCCGCGGACTTCTTCCGTAAAATGGAAGTGTCTTCTGAATTGATGCCGTCATTGTTCCAAAGGGTTAATACTCTTTCAGGAGCCATTTTGTTCACCGGGGCAAAAAATTTTCAAGGCTATAACATCTATCGGGAGTTATTTCAAGCAAACGAACACGAACTTGCCGATTTGGTTAAATATCGATTCTAATGTTGTTATTTTTCAAAAACTGTCGTGTGTTGCGAACGTGGGTTCCGGGCCAGTATATTTTTCCGCAGCAGTGACACTTGAAATATTCTTCACAATTTTCAAATACATAGGCAGGAACATCATTTCGGACATCCTCTCGCTTTATCGGACGAAGTTTTTCATTGCATAATAGGCATCTGCTGTGCATTTTTTCAGAACGGATGGATAGATGCAATTGATTGATGACAAAATGAAGTTGGTGGCTCGTGCTGAATTCCGGAATCAGCAACATCTTTCCGGAAAATTGCCTTTCCATCATGTCCCTTCGACGGGTAAGCACAATGCGCTGTTCACAAAGCGCCATTTTCATCATCGGCCGGCCTGCAGGCCCGGAATAGACTTCTGCATCGAAACCCAGCAATCTTAACCATCTGACCAATCCCGCCAGACTGGCGTCGGCAAGAAACTTCAGGGGGGCGTTCATGGTGCAGGGGGAGGGATTTTTTTATTTTCTTCAATAATCGGAGGTGCTTCGCGATCACGTAATTCCTTACGCAGATCCCGAATGATTTTATTCAGACGACCGATGGTGCGATTCAAGCGGAATCTTTCAACGATGCCCAGAAATCCGGTAATGATAACACCCGTCAGCAGAGCAGCGAAAATCAGCATGTAGGCGGGAACAACAATGTCCTGCAAATAGTAATATCGAATAACGACCGGTCCGGAATTGAAGTTGGAAAAGGTGACGATGAAAAAAGCAAAAAGAATCGTCAGGATTAAATAAAAAACTCTCATGGCGTTTGCGTCTCCTCGGCATATTTTTTAAATAGGGGAGCAAGCTTGGCCGCGGTTGTCGCCAATTCCTCTGGAATAACGCGTACTTGCCCAACGACACTCATAAAATTGGTGTCGCCTTCCCAGCGGGGGATGACATGGACATGCGCATGCTCTTCAACGCCTGCGCCCGCCGCCTTTCCCAGATTCATGCCGATATTGAACCCCTGTGGATTCATGGATTCTTTTAGGACTTGGATAGAGGTGTCCAGCAAAGAGAAGATTTCGGCGCGTTCGGCAAGCGTCAGCTCGGAAATATTCCCCAGATGTCTTGTGGGAATAATCATTAAATGGCCGTTGACATAAGGATAGCGGTTGAGCATGACAAAGCAGGTTTTTCCTTCGTAAATAACGTAATCATCGCAGCGGATGGAACATTTGCAAAACACACATCCGTTGGGTTTTTCACTCACAAGATACTCCATTCGCCAGGGCGCAAAAATAGTTTTCATGTTTCCTGCCAAATCACTTCATTCAAGGGCAATGATGCGGCCTGTTATTTCTTTTCCAATTTCCAGGATTCCGACGCTTTTGGTTTTGGCAAAACGTTTATCTGTCGCCGAGCCGGGATTAAAAAAATAAACTCCGTCAATCATTCTGTTAACCGGGTCATGAGTATGGCCGAAGACAATGCAGTCCAGTTTTCCCATTTTTTCTGCAAGTTTCTTTTCAAGGCCTTCCGGTGATCCCCAACCGTGAATGAGACCGATTTGAAATCCTCTGATCTCCATTACCATCTGTTCGGGAAGTTCCTGCCTGACCCCATAGCGGTCCATATTTCCGCACACCGCCTTTACCTTTGTGTCACCGAAAAGATCCAGGACGGACAGATCAATCAAATCTCCGGCATGGAAAATCAAATCAACATCCGAAAAATGCTGGTCCAGAATTTTCTTTAAATTTTCGTCAAAGCCCGCCAGATGCGTGTCGGACACGACGCCAATCCGTATGATGTTGTTATTTATCATCGCGCTGGTTTATTAACGGCAAGATGCAAAAAAAACAAGTTTTATTTGGAGAATTTTGGGCGGCCAGGCTTTTGATTTGACTTTCCGGCCAAGCGGCGATATGAAGGCAACATGAATAAACTTGAAGAATCGTTGAATAAAATCGCAGAAAATATTCTGTATCTGGATGAAGCGTCTCTTGTATCCCTTTGGGAAAAGTATAAAAGTAAAATGGAGAATTTTTCGTTTTCACCGGACTGGGAGAAATCTGTCGTGATTTTTTCCATTATCAATGCCGTTCGGGTAAAAAATAAAATATTCAATGAGCAAATGCTGAACCAAAGTACCCGTAAGGAAGAACCCGCCCAAAAGACAAAGACCGGAAAACCCAACCTGCGATTGGTTAAATAATGGACAAGGAAACCGCACAAGAACGCATTATTGATCTGCGCCGCAGCATTACCTATCATAATAAGCGGTATTATCAGCAGGATGCACCGGAGATATCTGATGCGGAATATGATCGACTGATGCGGGAGCTTCAGGAATTGGAAACGCTCTGGCCCGATAATGATTTGTTTTTGTCACCCACCCAGAGGGTTGGCGCAGCGCCACTGGACAAATTTAGCTCCTTTGATCATCCACAGGCTATGCTCAGTCTGGCCAATGCTTTTTCCGTGGAAGAAATTCGGGATTTCGATATCCGTATACGCCGGTTGTCCGAAAAAGACAGGATCGATTATGTGACCGAACCCAAACTTGATGGTTTGGCGGTGAATTTAGTTTATGAAAAAGGTTTCTTTATTCGGGGGGCGACAAGGGGGGACGGCCACACGGGGGAAGATGTTACCCAGAATCTGAAAACCATTGCAAGTCTGCCATTAAAAATGAAAAACCATTCCGGGGATTTATTTCCGGAATTTCTAGAGGTGCGCGGTGAGGTGTACATGGAAAAGCAGCCGTTTGAGAGGCTGAACCACCGACGGGAAGAGGAGGGAGAAGATCCATTTGCCAATCCACGAAACGCTGCCGCAGGGTCTCTCCGTCAACTTGATCCCAGAATTACCGCGCGACGTCCATTAAGCATTTTTCTTTACGGCATTGGCCTGGTTCGTGGTGCAAGTTTTGTTACGCACTGGCAGGTTCTTCAAGCGCTTGCCGCCTGGGGATTTCCAGTCAATCCGCTGGTCCGGCAGGCATCCGACATATTTGCCTGCATCGACTATTTTCATAATCTGGGATCTCTTCGTCCGGAACTTCCCTATGAAATTGATGGTGTTGTGCTCAAAGTTAATCATCTTGACGTGCAGGAAATTCTGGGCAATGTTTCCCGATCGCCGCGCTGGGCTTTAGCCTGTAAATTTCCGGCCGTTCAGGAAAAGACGATCATCCGGGATATTGTTGTTCAGGTGGGCAGAATGGGCACGTTGACACCTGTGGCGGTGATGGAACCGGTCAGTGTCGGTGGCGTAGTGGTCAGCCGCGCTACTTTGCACAACGAGGACGAAATTCGTAAAAAAGACATCCGGATCGGCGATATGGTGGTCATTCAGCGTGCGGGTGATGTGATTCCCGAGATCGTCGAAGTGATTTTTGAAAAACGTACCGGCGGCGAAAGAGAATTTCGCATGCCGAGCTGTTGCCCGGAGTGCGGTTCGTCAATCGTTCGCCAGGAGGGGGAAGTTGCCTGTCGTTGCGTCAATTTGTCCTGCCCGGCGCAAATCAAGGAGCATATTCGACATTTTGCCTCTCGCGGCGCGATGGACATTGAGGGACTGGGGGAAAAAGTATCTGCACAGCTTTACGATGCCCGGCTGGTTCAGGATCCGGCAGACCTGTATTTTTTACAAAAGGAACAGTTGATGGCACTGGACCGGCAGGCTGAAAAGTCGGTCGAAAAACTTTTGGATGCGATAGAAAAATCTAAAAAGCCCCCGCTGGATAAATTTATTTACGCTCTGGGCATTCGTCATGTGGGAGAAAGAACCGCCGGTCTTCTTGCCGAGCATTTCAACAATATGGAAAATCTGATGAAAGCGGACATGGCTGCGTTGACGGTCATTCGTGAAATCGGGCCGGAAATCGCTCAAAGCATCGTCAGCTTTTTTATTGAAGAGAAAAACAGGCGAGTGATGCAAAAATTCTGTCTGGCCGGTCTGACGCCCCGGAGTCGGGAAAACCGGAACCGGGCTGTGCTTCAGGGGAAATATTTTGTTTTTACCGGCGGACTTTCCGGTATGGGTAGAAATGAAGCCAAGGCACTGGTGGAGGACCGTGGCGGTTCTATTCAATCGTCGGTCAGCAGTAAAACTTCCTATGTTGTCGCGGGGAAGGATCCCGGATCCAAACTGGAAAAGGCGCAAAAACTGAACATTCCCGTGATCAGTGAGGAGGAATTCGTAAAGCTTCTCGGCAGGGAGGGATCATGAAAAGAATGCATGTATATGTCAGCGGCACTGTACAAGGTGTTTTTTTCCGTGCGGAAACACACCGTGCGGCGGTCAATCTGCGTCTGACCGGTTGGGTCCGCAACAGATCAGACGGCCGGGTGGAAGCTGTATTTGAAGGAGAGGAGGGTAACATCGATCAAATGATGGCCTGGTGTCGCACCGGCCCGTCGCTTGCCCGTGTGGAGCATGTTATTTGGGAAGAAGAACCTTACACCGGGAGCTTTTCCACGTTCAGCATTTCGTATTAAGGCACACCGCTGCATGCCACAGAAATGTTGCCTATTTGCCCAGGCAATCGGATTTTCCGCTGCCTCTTCCTTCCGTAGATTCCTTCACCAGTCTGCCGTCTTCGAATGTCAGAGCGTAAATGTAGTCGTTTTCTCCGCAATTGTAGTACCAAACCTCCGCCTTTTTGGCGCATTTCTTGGATTTTGAAATTCTTCCTTGTTTGTCTTTGTTGACAGTCGTTTGAATGTTCGGGCAGATTTTTTCTTTGGATGTTGGTATGCCACAAGCAACGGAAACGTTGATTTTTTTATCGCCGGTGGTGACCAGGCCGGAACCGCAGCGAAAAGCATATCCTTCCATCACCGAAAAACAGGAAAGCACCAAGCATAGAACACTGATTTTAAAAAATTGCATAAGTATTGCCTTTTGCCATCAACCTTTCTTTTTGGATTCGTTTATCAGCACTAGATATTCGTATTTATAAAGATCATACACGAAATGTTTGAGAATTTCTTGTTCATCAGAAAGAGAGGTGGTCTGGCGCATAGCAGTCTGGAGTTTATTGCTGAAATCTACGGGCAGAATATCGATATATTGACCACGGATGACTTTGTAGCGGAAAGCCCGGGCAATTTTTTCCAGATGAGAAAATTTTACAGTATATTCATCGTGTCCCTTGAGGGATATTTTTTCAGGACTTCCGGGTGCTTCAAAATTCATTTGAGGAAAAGACGGATGGTTGCAGGATGACTCGCAGCTGTGTTCACTGATAAAGATAAAGGGAATACGAGCGCCACAGAGCTTTTCCACGGATGCGATGGCACCGATGTTGATGGGTTCGTTCGGCTGAAAATTCAGGGAAAATTCTTCTTCAAAATCAAATACCTTGTTCGCCCAGAGACAGGTTTCGGCATCCGCGGTCGAGCCTGGGGCTTTTTGCACCACCAGTGTAGGAAAGTCTCCCAGGATTTCGTTAAGAATGACCAGATCGAACGTCTGAAGACCCGTCAGAGGCATGTTCAAAAAATCCATTTCCACGAATGTTACCGGCAGACCGGCAAGGGTATCTTTCTGCTTCTGAAGGAGGAAAGGAGAGATATCCAGCATGGTTGCCTGAATACTGGGGTGTAGCGTGAGTAGGTCTTTCATGACATACCCCAAGCCACCGCCAATTTCCAGGACCTTTCTGATGCCATCCAACGGAAAAAGCTTGGCGAGAAAATGAAAAAGCTGTTCTCCGAAAGACCCGTCATTTCGCAGCGCCCTGCGGCAGGGACTGCTTTTTTCATACAGGGCGTTGCAAACAGTTAATTCCCATCCTAGGGAATCTATTTGGGAAACATGGTAATGGGCTGTTGTATTTAGCTCATAGTTCATCGTCCGGGTTCTCTTCTTGGATGTTTAAAAAAGTTATTTTTTTCCGGGGAACCGTCTCTGAAGCTCCGGAATCAGTCCTACCCTGATCTGGTCCGCATCACCGTATTTTTTCGTGTAGGTGCTGGAAAAGCGAAGCAGACAGGTCGGTGTTGCGTTGATTTCATAACGTTTGATCATGTCAAGCCAGGCTTTGTAAATGGGTTCCGGGTTAATCGTCTTCAAGGAAATATTTTGGGATTTCATCGCTTCGGCGATTTCTTTTTCCTGATCCATTCTCTTGTATTCCGCCAAGGAGAAAAGAATGCGTCTTGCCTTCATGGCATTTTCATGGCTTTTGTCCGCTGCAACGGCGCTAAGAAAGAACTTAGCGTACAGGGCGGACTTCTTGCCGTGACCCGGATAATCCACAAAGGTGATTTTGACATCGCCTCTGGCCAGAAGTTTTTCCAATTCCGGTTCCAGTAATTTTTCCACTCTCTGACAGGGAGGACAGAAATAATCCGTGAAAATGATGAGTTCCCAGGAGCCTTTTCCGTATGAGGGGATATTGGTCATTTCAGCGGCGCAGGCGGAAGTGGCCGAACCGGATAGCCAAAAGGCGACGAAAAGATAGCCCGTTATCATCATGGCTGCAACAGGAAAGCGCAAACGTCCGATCATGCTTTTCTTTGCCTCTCCGAACGTGTAAATCATTATTGAGGACCAACGGTTCATTCTGCCGTACCTTTCATTATTTAGGATTTCCCTCCGTAATACCATCATGCCAACAGTCAAACAGTAAATGCTCAAAACAGTCCCGGCCTGGAAGATTTGAAAAAATTATAAAGACTAAAAGGGATGATGTCAACATAATGTTCAAAAAGGAAACTTCCTTCGATAAATCTTGACAATTACGGGCCAATCCATTAGCCTGCGCCCCTGTTTTTGGAGATTCATACAGTCATGCCAGCGGTTGACTTACCGGTCGTCTCGGTTTGTTCATGACTGTAAAGGGGGCAATCATGATAGGCGTGTTGATTACGACACACGGGAATTTGGGAAACGAATTGATTCATGCGGCCGAGCTGATCAAAGGGCCATTGCAGGACGTTATGCATGTCTGTGTCGAACAGAATAAAGGTGTCGAAGACATTAAGAAAGAAATCAGCAGCGCGATTAAAAAACTGGATAAAGGCAAAGGGGTATTAATTTTAACGGATCTTTTTGGCGGGACGCCGTCGAATATTTCCCTTTCTTTCATGAAAGAAGGCAAGGTTGAAGTGGTGACGGGGGTGAATTTGCCGATGCTGCTGAAATTGTCCGAGGTCAATGAAGAGACCAAACTGAATGAATTTGCCACATTTATCAAGGAGTACGGGAAAAAGAACATTTCCCTGGCCAGTGAAATATTAAGCAGAAAAGCAATCGGGTGAAGCATTGACGGAAGCTTTTGACATGGTTCTGGTGCGGGTGGACAATCGGCTGGTTCACGGCCAGATTCTGGAGGCTTGGGTGCCGTATGTCAAGGCCAGATGCATTATGGTTGTTGACGACAATTCCGCCAGAGATTTTTTTTGCGAGACCGTGATTCGCATGGCTGTGCCCAGCGACATGGAGGTCTTTATCTATTCCGTTGCGGATTTTGCCGCCAATCATGTCTTTGCACAGGGGAAAGGTTTGAAAACCATTGTTCTTTTCGGAAGTATTGCCGATGCTTTGCGGGCCTATTCGTCGGGTTTCCATTTTGAAAAGCTCAATATCGGCAACATCCATCATGAAGAATATCAGGTTTGCTGTTCACCGTCTGTGTCATTATGTGAATCAGAAATTGCGGATATCTTGAATTTTTTGGAGGAAAAGGGTGTTACCGTGGAGTTGAGAAGAGTGCCCCGGGAAAAAGCGCTCAATATGAAAGAAGTTTTGCAGAATCTATGCCCCGGAAAACCATAAGTGTATGGATGCGGAAGTGATTTTAGACATCATGCTCACATCATTGGTTGGAGGACTGTTTTGCCTTGACCGTGTCTTGATTCAGGTTATGATTTCCCGTCCCGTCGTGATTGCTCCGGCAATCGGCATTCTTCTGGGAGACCCTTACACGGGCTTGATCATCGGCGCCATCCTGGAGCTGCTGTGGATGGACCGGTTGCCCATCGGTATTTATATTCCTCCCAATGATTCCATTGCTGCCGTGTTTGCTGCCGCTTTGGCGATACTGGCCGGTCAGGCGTTGGGATCGGTCAGTAAAGAACTGATCACCTTTGCCGTATTGATAGCGATTCCCTTTGGCCTCGCGGCCAAAGCTATCGACGTGAAAATTGTGGAATCCAATAATCTTCTTTCTGATCAGGCGCTGGAAGCAGCCAGAGAGGCGGACATACCGGCCATTGAGAGAAAAGTTTATCTTGGACTTTTCAAAGTGGCGATTTTTTATGTATCTTTCCTTTTTCTTCTACAGCTTCTTTTTGTTCCTATGTTGATCAGTGTTTTTCCGCTTTTACCGGCTGTCTTCAAAAGCATGCTTTTTCTCATGTATTATTTTTTACCGATTCTGGGAATGGCAGTGGCCCTGAATACCATCCGGTTGCGCGGGGCGGTTCCTGTTTTTTGCGCAATGATTCTGACTGCGGCTATCGTGATGGAATTCTTTTATGTTTTTTGAAAAAGACAAGCCTCAAGTCAGGGTTGATCTGATGAGTCAGGCGGATCTTCCCGAAATCATGGCGATTGAACAGGCATCATTTCGATCACCTTGGACCCAGGGGATGTTTCTTGATGAGATGAGAACGACCCACGCCCAGTGCCTGGCTGTAAAAATCAGAAAAGGCCAGAAAGCCGAGATTGCCGCCTATATGATTTTCTGGTTGGTGGCCGACGAGGGGCATTTGCATAAGATGGCGGTTAAAATGGAATATCGACGACTGGGTCTAGCCGCCAGCTTGATGAATGTCATGAAGGACATCGCGGCACAGATGGGTATTTCACGCCGGACTCTGGAAGTGCGAGAATCGAATGACGGGGCGATCCATCTTTACAGGAAATGCGGTTTTGTTGTAAAGGGAAGGCGACCGAACTATTATGACGATACCCACGAGGCGGCTCTGATTATGTGGGCGGAACCTTGACAGGAAATGAACATGGCAAAAGAGGTTTACATGGGTGAAGTGCTTCGGAATGAAGAAATTCGAAAGCATTTTTTTCTTCTGAAGATAAGGCTGCCCGTGCAGTTTGGCGATCCCCTGCCGGGACAATTTGTGATGGTTCGCATAGCGGGGTTGCAGGATCCTTTCCTGTCGCGGCCGATCAGTATTTATTCTTTTATCCGTCAGCCCAAGGGATGCGTCCTTGAACTGCTCTATCGGGTGGCGGGCAGGGGAACCTCGATTCTGGCCGGGTTAATGAAAGGTTCTCTGTTGGAAATATCCGGACCTCTGGGAGGAAGCTATCGCCTTGATCCGACAAGGAAAAAAAACGTTTTTCTTGCGGGAGGCATAGGAGTGGCGCCTCTGTCCCTTCTTGCCCGGCATTTGTGTGAAACGGCCTGCACGGACACGATGGATATGACGTTTTACCTGGGTGCGCAAAATTCGGAAGCGGTAGTCGGACTTGATCGGCTGCGGGAATATTGCTACCAAATCATTGTCTGCACGGATGACGGATCTCTGGGAAGAAAAACCCTTGTGACGGCAGCGTTTCAAGAAGACATTCGAAAATATTCGCCACAGGATACAGCGATTTATGCCTGCGGGCCGAAGCCGATGCTTCGTTCTTTATCTTCTTTCTTGGGAAGGGAATATTTTTGTCAGGTGTCGCTGGAAGAGCGGATGGCCTGCGGCGTAGGCGCATGTGTTGGATGTGCCGTGGCTGTGAAAGACGAAGCGGGAAGACAGGCATACAGGCGCGTTTGTGTTGACGGGCCTGTGTTTGAACTGAAAAATGTGATTTGGGAATCGTCATCTGTGCCCGGAGATTATGGTGGGACTGCCGCAGAGGTCTGATGGTTGAAAGTGCCGGATCCAGGGTTCATGGCGCAGGATGCGAGGAGTGAGGTCGATTGAGAAAGGCGATAACAGCAGATACGGCTCTGACGTTGGAGATTGCCGGCTTGAAGATGAAAAACCCGGTGATGACGGCATCCGGTACCTTTGGATATGGCGAAGAATATGCCGATTATGTGGATTTGAATGGCTTGGGAGGTATCGTGGTGAAGGGGCTTTCTCTGAAACCGCGTTTGGGCAATCCGCCGCCGCGTATCATGGAAACATCATGTGGCATGCTTAATTCGGTCGGCCTGCAAAATGTAGGTGTTGATGCGTTTATTGAAGAAAAGCTTCCATTTTTGCGGCAGTATGATGTTGCCGTCATTGCCAATATCTATGGGGAAAGCTATCAGGAATATGTCCGGGTGGCCGAAAAGCTGAGCCGGGTGCAAGGTGTTCATGCTTTGGAAGTCAATGTTTCCTGCCCGAATGTTCAGAAAGGGGGACTGAGTTTCGGCTCTGATCCGAAAGTCGCGGCCGAGGTGACGCGCCGGGTCAAGGCGCAAACCGATCTGCCCGTCATTGTCAAGCTTACTCCCAATGTGACGGATATTACCGTGATTGCGCAGGCCGTGGAAAAGGCAGGAGCCGACGCTGTATCGCTTATTAACACGCTGACAGGGATGTCGATTGACTTAAAAACCCGCACGCCGCACTTAAAAAATGTGACGGGTGGTTTATCCGGTCCTGCTATTAAACCGGTGGCGCTCAGAATGGTGTGGCAAGTGGCGAGAAAGGTGACCATACCGGTCATCGGTATCGGCGGCATCAGCACCGCCGAAGACGCTCTGGAATTCCTGGTGGCGGGTGCAAGAGCCGTACAAATCGGCACAGCCAATTTTGTTAATCCTCTGGCCACAACGGAAATTATTGAAGGGATGCGGAAGTATCTTCATCGTTATAAACTGAATAAAATCAGCGATATTGTCGGCACTCTGCAGGTGCCGGGCTGACGGCGTCGAGACGGATTCCTTTTGTGGGTATTTGGGATTCTGGCGGAGACCGGCAGATGGATCGTAAGGGTGGCGTCTTCAATAAGGACTTGACTTCGCGCTTCAGTAAAGCTAATTGTTAAATCAGGTTTTTTACGGGGAACAGATTTTTTGTCGCGGTGAACCTTTAACAGGAAAGGAGCAAAATATGTTTCAAAAAAAAGGCAGGATTCAATGGTTTTCCTTCATTTTACTAATGTCGGCTCTCCTGGTGATCATCGGTTGCGGCGGACCAAAAGCCAGGGTGGCGTCAAGCGAGCTGGATACGCCTGAACATCACGTTTTTACGGGGATGAGATTGATTGATCAGGAAAAGTATGCGGATGCGCAGAGGGAATTTGAACTGGCTTTGCAGTTGAACGATAAGTATTCCAAAGCCTACATGGGAATGGGCCTGGCCAGAGCATATCTGCGTAATTACACCGAGGCGCTGCAAAACTTGGATACCGCCTGGAAATATGCTAAGAAAAATGACGAGAAAGAGGCGGTTCACATCGGGTATATTCGCGTTAATACGCTCAGCAAGGCGGCGTGTGTGAAAATCGGCGTTGATTGTGAGCAGGACCAAAGTTGGTTGGAAAAATGTGTAGATTCCTATTCTGCGGCCGTCGAGCTGAATCCATCGTCTTCCGCAGCCAATTATTACATGGGGCTGGCCTACAAGACGGCGCTGCAATTTGGCAACGCCGGAACCATGTTTTCCAAGGTATTGAAAATTAAAGGAGATTATGTTCGGCAAGCCGATGAACAGTGGGAGCTGATTCAGAAAATCCAGCGGGCGGTGCCCGGCACCACAACGGGAAAGAAAATTGCGCTGGTGGAGACGATCAGCCGTGCCGATGCTGCTGCTCTCTTTATGGAAGAGCTGAAGATCGACGTACTGTACAAGAAGAGAACGCCGAAAACATTTGACACCTCTTTCAAAGATCCGGAGAAAGCGGCTCAAACAGCGATGAAAAGCCAGGTTTCGGCCAGGGACATTGCAGATCATCCCTTGCGGGCGGATGTCGAGGGAATTCTGAACATTGGCGTCAGAGGACTGGAAGTTGGCCCCAATGGTAATTTTGATCCGGATGCCGTGTTAAATCGTGCCGAATATGCCATGATGCTTGAAGATATTCTGATCAAGGTGACGGGGGACAATGCGCTGGCCACCAAGTTTATCGGTTCAAAATCCCTGTTTCCGGATTTGCGGGAGGATCTGCCCTATTTTAATGCCGTCATGGTCGTGGCTTCCCGCGGCATTATGGGAGCCGATATGACCAGCGGTGAATTTGCTCCCCTTAAATCTG
>DAOLNX010000003.1:0-56207 GCA_035416785.1 Smithellaceae bacterium
GTTTTTTTCGTTTATCGTATTGTGCATTTTGATGATTTTCGTCGTCATCCGTTCGCCGCAGAGTTTCCTGGCCCCGTTTGTTGGATTTCTGACCGGTGCGATGTTTGCGGTCATATCCCTTTTCATTACATCGTTTGTCCGCGCCATCAACCAGCTCAACTTTTTTTTCACCGGATTCATCTCGCCCATGTTCTTCTTTTCGGGCGTCGTATTTCCAACAAGCAACCTTCCCTCTTATTTTCAGCCGGTTGTCGAAATTCTGCCGCTGACGCATTCCGTGCGTCTTGTTCGAGCTGTCTGCACGAATCATTACCAGTTCACTCACCTGTGGGATTTTCTCTATATTGTTTTCTTCATCCTGATTGTTGGATTCTTTGCACAGAAAAGGCTTCGCCAAAGAATGATATCCTGAATAGGGCTCATGGATGCCGGAAAAGCAAAGCGCATAACACGTTGATTCATTTCAGCAAACTTGCCGGGGAATCTCCTAGAAAAAACCGGACATTGTTGTTATAGGGAAACAAGGCACTCGGTTGCAAAGCGGCGGTCGGGATGTCTGCCGGAGTGAAAAGCATTTTCAACGAGGAGAAGACAGATGCAGGACAACAGAAAACTGACAGCGGCGATGTTTATCGGTGTCCGCGCTCCACGGCGGACAGCTTTGTCATTACCAACGGCGCCTCTGAAGCCCTTGATCTGTCGCTTCGGGCCATAGCGTGGCTTCAGAAGAAGAAGGATAACCGGAAGCCGAAATGCCTGCTGTGCCGTCCCTATTATTATTCCTATCTGCCTCTGGTGGAGTACGCCGGGTTCGAACCCGTTTTTACGGACCTTCAGGAAGGCCGGATTGTGTATGAAGACTTCGAGCAGAAAATCATAGACTGCAAGGCCGTGCTGATTAACTCGCCGTCCAACCCCACCGGCAGAGTGGAAGCCATTGAGACCCTGAAGAAAATCGAAAAGATCACCGAAGAGCTTGGCATCTATGTCCTGTCCGACGAGGTTTACAAAGACCTGATCTATGTCCGGGAAAACTATCTGATCAAGGGCCCTCATGTGGTCACAATCAATTCATTTTCCAAAACCTTTGCCATGACCGGCCTGCGGGTGGGATACCTCTGGTCGCTGGATTCGGAGCTGGTGAAGATGGTCATCGAGATGAAGTCGCATACCTCGATGAACACCAGCATCATCGCCCAGGAAATGGCTTATACGGCCACCACGGTGCCCAGAAGCTATGTCGATGAGCAACTGAAAATCTGGGAATCCCGCAGAGACATGATTTACAAAGGCATGGTCGATCTCGGGCTTGATCTCTGGAAACCGGAGGGAGCCTTCTACGTGCTCCCGAAGATTGCCAACCCTCGCAACTTCGTCTGGGATATGCTCCATGACCACAAGGTCATCACCTATCTGGGCGAGTGGTTCGGCGCGCCGGATCGTGTACGCTTTTCCTACGCCCTGGACGTGGACAAAATCGAGGAAGGCCTTGACCGCGTTGGGAAATACCTGAATATCCACAAAGCATAGGAAAACGAAAATTGTTCAGAACCGGATGATGCATGTCAGGAAAGCAGCGCGCATCATCCGGGGTATCATTGCCAGCTGCATCCCATTTCGGATAAATCCAGCGACCACCGTCATAACCTTTCAGGTCACTCGTTCCCGCGAAGGCGGGAATCCAGGATGCTGTTTCTTAATATTTCAGTGTTTATAGCAGGATCAAATCAATGAATCAGGATGATTGATCCAGCAGGATGATTAAACCAGTTGTTGACTGTAAGCTTCAACAGAAAGTCAATAATATGGATTCGATCGTTACCGATTGGCCCTATATTATTTACGCTGACAATTAGACGAAGAGAAACTAGCAATCGGACGCCACCCGCTTCTTAAGTAGAAAGCCATGAATGTGCGGGAATTTAAGAAATGATTAAACTGTTGCCCTTGTCTTCGCCATGCCGAAGGTGGTGTACATGTAAAGATAACAAATAGATTGACTACATACAACATTTTGATATTATACAGATGATGATATTTCAGACAGGCAAAGATATATGGCCATTGAACAATCCAAAATTGATAGAATCATCGAACTGGCTAGAACCTATGGCGCGACAAAGCTGATTCTTTTCGGCAGCATGGTAAAAACGCCTTTGATAGCCCGTGATATAGACATCGCTTGTGACGGTGTTTCGGGATGGAAACTCTATGAACTGGCCGCTAAAATTGAAGATGAGTTGGACGTTCCTCTCGACATCATTCTATTGCGTCCCTCCACACGCCTGACCATGAAAATCGAGAGTGAAGGCAAAGTCCTGATATGACGTCAGACGAATTGATCGAAGAAATAACAATTGAGCTTGAAAATATTGAAATCGTTTTGAAAGAATTGGCTTGTCTTTATGAAGATGTCATAAGCGGTGAAGTTTCGATGAGGAATAAAACCGCAGCAGCCGCTTTTCTCGCACAGTTTTATGGCGGTATCGAAAATATTCTAAAAAGAATTAGTCGTTTTTACGGTGTTAGTTTACCTTCCGGCAATTTGTGGCATGTCGAATTATTCAAGCGTTTCTGCAAACCACCTTCAGAACCCTTACCGTTACTATTCGACAGTAACGCTGTCTGAAGAATTAGCGCCTTACCGGAAATTTCGCCATGTTGTGCATCATGGCTATGGTTTCCAACTTGATTGGGATCGGATGAAGGAAGGTATCGAAAGATCTCAAACGATTTTTGTATGTTTCAAAACAAGCATAGAAAATTTCATGAAGACGTTGAAATAATCTTTTTCATGTACAATGATGGCGAAGGAACTGGCATTCAACGAATGTCAATGGTAGACGCGTCCCCTTTGGGCATAAAAAAGGGGTGTAACGATTGCCCGTGAGAATGACTATTAACTCATTGGATAGTCACTTAATGTCTCAAGGATGTTCCCATTGGCCATTAATTCCTAAATGCTTTCAAGAATGCGGGCAAAAACTGATATTTCAAGACCTGAGCCTAACTTTCACGGGGAATGCCGGCCAGATAGTCCGCCACCTCTTGGGCAGCGCCGATACTGCCCACATCGACAACCATGATGTTTTGGCTATCTGATCTTCGACCTTCCTCGATCAGGTATGTCCGGGCAAAGCCGCTTTTAGGGATGACGTGAACCATAAAAAACCCTCCTCGTTTTGGCGGGGATAGTAACTAAATGGCCGGAAAAGATCAAATATTGTGGAGTATTACAGGGAGTTGTGGAGAAAGAATATTGCAGGGAATTGAAAAAAGTTAAAAAGATGGATAAAAATTTCTCGCTGGCGCGAACATGCCGGTTGCCAAGGAACATTTTGATTCAATCTGCACCATTTAGTCGGCGCAAAAAAACTGATATTTCAAAACCCGTCTATTTCTTCTGCTTACAATTTGCCATTTTATTTGCCATTTTATTCTTGCAATGCTTACCATAAATTGTAATATCAGCACGCTAAATCAGCGCAACATTAAAATACCAGGTGATGCAAATAGCATATTTCACAAGACCCAGTTTTTCGGAAGTAGAGCTGAACAAAGCATGCAAAGAGGAAAAATTGCTTAATGCCAGCGCTACAAGGAATACAATGAAAAACAAGCTATCCATCGAAAATATCAAGGGAGAAATAATTTTATATAAGAACAACTTGGAAGTTCGGTTGAAAGACGGCACTGTCTGGCTGAGTCTGAACCAACTGGTTGATTTATTTGAACGTGACAAATCAGTTATATCTCGTCATTTGCGTAATGTATTTGAGGAAAAAGAATTAAACAAAGACTCAGTTGTTGCAAAATATGCAACAACTGCCTCTGACGGTAAAACATATAAGGTCGATTTTTTTAATCTGGATGCGATCATTTCTGTCGGCTACCGCGTAAATTCAATTCGCGGCACTCAATTTCGCATCTGGGCGACCAATGTTTTGCGCAAACACCTGGTGGACGGCTACACCATCAACGAAAAACTCCTAAAATCCCAGCAAAACAAGATAAATGAATTACAGAATGCCGTGCTCTTGCTGGGCAATGTTGCGCTCCTGGAAGATGTCTCCGATGAAGCGAAGGGAATAGTTCAAATAATTTCCGAATACTCAAGGGCATTAAATATTCTTGACGACTTCGACCATCAGCGCCTCGTATCACCCAAAGGAACTAAAAAATTAAAGTACAAACTGACGTATGAAGACGCCAGAAACATCATTGAACAGATGAAAAATAACTTCCGGGATTCCGCTCTTGTCGGACAGGAAAAAGACAAAAGCTTTCAAGGTTCCATCGGCTCGATTTACCAGACATTCGACGGCAAAGACGTCTATCCCACCACGGAAGACAAAGCCGCTCATTTGCTTTACTTTGTAACAAAGAACCACAGCTTTGTTGACGGCAACAAACGCATTGCCGCCGCCTTGTTCATCTGCTTCCTTCAGAAAAACGGTATTTTGCTTGCCAAAGACGGAAATAAAAGAATTGATGATAATGCCCTCGTTGCCTTGACGCTGATGATTGCCGCCAGCAAGTCTTCTGAAAAAGATATAATGATTAAAGTTATTTTGAATCTTTTGAAGGAATAGAGGCTTTAGTGAATAAAAATAAAAACTGACTGGTTTTTCTGATTACAGAAGCACTATGTCTAAAGGAAAGCAGGATTCTATTAATTTTGAGGAAATAAACGGATGGGTACAATTAGTGCGAAAAGTAATTTGCCGCAAAATGGCGCTGAAATGAAGAAAAACGAAAAAAGCAGGATTCTCATCATTGCGGGACCAAACGGAGCAGGCAAAACCACATTTGCCGAGGAGTTTTTGCCCAACGAAGCCGACTGTCCCATTTTTGTCAATGCGGATTTGATTGCCTCGGGCCTTGCCCCCTTTGATCAGGAACGGGCTGCCATTAAAGCCGGGCGGCTGATGCTGGAAGAAATATATGACCATGTTTGCAGGCATGAGAGTTTTGCTTTTGAAACGACGCTCAGCGGTCGGGGTTACGCCCGGCATATTCCCGTCTGGCGGAAGGATGGCTTCACGGTCAAACTCTTTTTCCTGCGCCTGGCCTTGCCCGAACTGGCCTGCGCCCGTGTCGCGCAACGCGTGAAAGCTGGCGGTCACAATGTGCCCGAAGCGACGATCCGCCGGAGATTTGCGGCGGGGCTTCGCAATTTTGAAGAGATCTACAAACCCATCGTTAATGAATGGGCGCAGTATGAAAATTCGTATGCAACGCCCATCCTGATAGAAGAAGGAGAGAACCCATGAGCGCAAGGAAAATAAACGTTCCCGAAAAGCAAAAAGAGCGCGATCCTGACTTCATCAATGCCGAAGTCGCCTTGAAACGGGCCGCCGAGAAGGCAAGACAAAGAGCCGGGCAGGCGGGTATCGGCGTTGTCGTCATGCAGGATGGAAAAATCGTTGAAGAACGGCCCGACCGATCACACTGACTAGGAAAAATTGAGATGACATAACAAATAAGGCAAATAGTGACATAGTGGGGAACAAGGGGACTATTAACTTTTTGCCAAAGCGGATGGACAAATGAAAAAGCGTTTTGATGCTAATCCTGAACTGTTTATTAAAGAGGCTATCCGGAAGTACGTGCTAGAGAGCAGTGCCAATCGGCTTGCCGCATTCGGGGGAGAGCCTATCTTTGAAGAGCCGCTGATCGGTTTTGCCGATGGCGATGATCCTCTGTTTGAGGAATACAAGAAGGTTGTTCACGAAGATCATTTTTCTCCGCGTGAAATCCTGATCAAATATCTGACGGAAACCTTGAAAATCGAAGGGCCGCGGCCCCAAAGCGTCAGCGTTATTTCTTTTGTGCTGCCAGCGCATCGAGAAACACTGCGGTCTAACGCTCTGGAAAAAGAAGGTCCTTCTCTGCGCTGGAATCACACGCGATGGCAGGGACAGGACTTTATCAACCAGCTTTCGAATGAACTGGCCGGGCTTCTGCAGGAGATGGGCGTTGACGCGGTGGCACCGGAATTATCGCCGTTTTATAAAATTTTGGCTCTGCCGGATGGTTATGCTTCCAACTGGTCGCAGCGGCATATGGCTTATGCCACGGGTCTGGGAACTTTCAGTTTAAACGATGGTTTCATCACCGCCAAGGGGATGGCAATGCGCTGCGGCAGCGTGGTTTCCGGTTTGAAGCTTACGCCGTCTGTCAGGCCCTACAAGCATTACCGGGCGAATTGTCTTTTTTATGCAGGTGAAAAGTGCGGACTATGCATCAGCCGCTGTCCCGGCGGCGCGCTCAGCGAAAAAGGCCATGATAAACGTAAATGCTTCGATGTTTTATTTACACAGCAGAAACCCTGGCTGGAAGGCGCTCACGGACCGGGATACATGGGAAAGTACGCGGGATGCGGATTATGTCAAACCGGTGTTCCCTGTTCCGACCGTATTCCCGTAAAGTGAAAAGACTTGGGGACAGATTTTTAAAATAAATCGATTTTTTCTGTAAATCCACACTGATACAAAAGATCTGAATATGCAATCGTTGCATTCTTCCTTTTTTCTTGACAGTTCAAACCGTGCCTCCTATAGTTTGTCGCAACTCTTTTCAGGGAAGTTGGACCCATGATAACGATTGACAGACAGGATGCTTTGCTTGTTGTTGATGTGCAAAATGATTTTTTGCCCGGAGGCACATTGGGAGTCAGCAATGGCGACCGGATTATTCCGGTGATCAATCGGATTTCCGGTTTTTTTACAACACGCGCCTTTACACGAGACTGGCATCCCTCCAACCACATGAGTTTCTCCAGTAATCCTCAATTTCTGGACCAGTCCTGGCCTCCCCATTGTATTCAAAATACCTGGGGGGCACAGTTTCATCCAGACTTGAAAATCCGTCAAGAAGACCGGATTGTCACCAAAGGGGACAATCCCCTGGAAGAAAACTACTCAAGCTTTCACAATACGGACCTGGAGATGGAGTTACGCCATCAGAACATCCGCCGGATCTTCATCGCCGGTCTGGCCACGGATTATTGCGTTTTGACCTCCGCCATGGACGGTCTGCAAGCCGGTTTTGATGTACTGGTCCTGGAAGATGCCATTGCGGGTGTAGATGTTCCCCCGGGAAGCTCGGCCAGGGCTTTGCAAACCATGCGTGATCACTGTGTCCACATCCTTTCCACTGGCGATTTGTTGTTATCCCATCCTAATTGAAAGCTTCCCTTCTCCGCCTGGTTTCTCAAATCTCGATTCTCAATCTTGCATCTAATGCCAGCACACTGGAACCGTCCGCCAGAACCCGAACCGGATTAATGTCCAGCTCACGGATTTGGGGAAAAGAATGAAGAAGATGGGAAACCCGTTCAATCATGGCCACATAGCCGGCAATATCACCTGCACCTTTGCCCCTGGCTCCCTGAAGGATCTTGAAAGATTTTAGTGCACGGATCTTGTCTTCAATTTCCCTGGTTCCCGCCGGGCAGAGCGCTCTGGCCGTGTCTTGAAACACTTCGATATAGATGCCGCCAAACCCGAAAAAGACCACCGGACCGAATGAAGGATCTCTCTGTCCGCCGATAAACATATCATAGCCCTCTGCGGCCTGCTTCATCACGCGCACACCCTGAAAAACAGCGTCCGATTTGTAACGGTAAAGATTTTCCCGGATTCTGGCAAAGGCGTCGCGGACATCATCGGCATTCCGGTTACCGGCAATGACGCCTCCGGCCTCGGATTTGTGAACAGCATCAGGAGACGCAATTTTCATGACCACGGGATAACCAATCCGGTCCGCCAGAAGAGCCGCCTCCTGTGCATTTCCGGCCAATGCGGACTCTGCACTGACAATTCCAAAGCAACGAAGCATTTCTAGAGCTTCTTCCCCTTGGATTCCCGGATGACCGGCAATCCATGTTGATGCCGATTGGAGATTGATATCGCCGGGCAAAGAATCGACGGTCGGTTCCTGCGATTTTTTCGCATAATAATCACTCTGTTTTTTTAAAGCGCGAATCATTTCACTGGCGTTGTTGAAAATCGGATAATCAAGGTTTTGCTTGATTCTGGAAATGGTCTTGGAAAGGCCAAAAAGGCAGACGCCAAGAGGTTTTCCGGAGGACAGAATCGTTCCCGCCACTTCCTTGGAAAGATCCGTATGGAACATTTTGTAGAACACGTCTTCTCCGCGAGGCATTTCCGGCCACTGCGTAACAAATACAGCGCCGTCCACATTCTGGTTGTGCATAACGGAAAAGAAAATATTCGGATAGGCCTTTGTATCATAGATATCCCCCATATCGAGAGGATTGGAAAAATGGATCACTCCGGCATTGGCGGAATTTTTGAGTTCATCATAAAAAGCAGCGCCGGGATCGGCAAACTCAAAGCCAACTTCTTCGCACAGGTCCGCCATCATGACGGTAAAACCGCCCGCCGGAGACATCACCATCATCCGGTTGCCGCGCATGGGCGGCAGTTCGAAAGCTTTCGCAAGCGAAATGAAATCATTGAAGTGGCTGATGCGGATAATACCGGCGCGTTCGAAAGCGGCTTCAATAATGTCTTCATTGTTGGCTAGCGCGGCCGTATGGCTCATCGCCGCTTTTTGCCCGGCGGAGGTTGTGTTGGATTTCAAAATGATAATCGGTTTGTTGATCTTGGAGGCAGCCTCAATCAGCCGGTCGCCCCGGGGAATACTTTCCAAATACATGCCGATCACCCTGGTTTCCGGATCACGGCCAAAATATTCCAGAAAATCAACCTCGTCCAGATCCAGTTTATTGCCGATACTAGCGAATTTGGCCATACCGACATTGTCATCGGTCATCAAATTCCAGAGCATCAACCCTACACCCCCGCTTTGCGAAATGATTGAAAATCCCCCTTTGGGCGGACTGAAGGACGGTACAAAAGGCAGGCACAGACCATTGGCCGTATTGGCAACCGTTACGCCATTGGGACCCACAAACCGGATGCCGTATCGTCTGGCGTTTTGTAAAAGCTGTTCAGAAAGATTTTTCCCCTCCTGCCCCAATTCATTGAAGCCGCCGGAGGGGATCGCCAGGCGCTGGATACCGGCCCTGCCGCAGGAATCCACAGCGTCTGGAATCAGACGTGCGGGAATCATGATGAAGGCGAGATCCGGCACTTCCGGTAAAGCGCCTACGTCTCTATACATCTTGATTCCGTCCACATGGGCATCTTCCGCACGGGGATTAATGCCGAAAATACGCCCTTTGAATCCCCATCGGATTAAATTTTCCACGACCAGGCGGGGAATGTTATTGGGCTTTGACGACAAACCGATAATCGCAATGGATTCCGGATAGAACAGCTTTTCCATGATAACCTCCCAAAGGTAACAATCTTTCACTCATACAAAACTTTTACAGCAAACCGGCAAAAAGACGACTTTGCCTTCTTCATGATCCTCTATCCAAATAATCCTTGACGCACTCCGGATCTCTTTTTATACTCTCTCTCAAAAAAAAGTGAAACAAAAAAAGCATTCCGTTGATCAGGCTGTACAAAATATGCAAGGAGGCACAATCAATAAAAAATTTTGAAATATTCATGATGATATTCTTGTTTACGACCGGACAACTACACCGGAAGAGACAATTACGCCATGCTGCTCAGCAATGCGGGCAGCAAGTAGCATAATGTGCCATTGGAAGGCTGGCCCACTACTTCAAAGTTCAGGGGAATTTTCAAGCTAAACCGATAATATCGGCAATCGCTCCGCATGATCCCCTGCCCGGCACACAGATTTCTATAAATTTTTTTCAGGGTTTTATTCAATGAATCAATGACTCGGTTAATCTGCTCATGTTCCGATCACTTGATCAAAATCAAGAAACGGAAAAAGGTTCTGCCTTTTTTTGTCACACATCCCCTTACGAATCGTATCAGTTCAAAATAAAGGACGCTTCCGCGTCCGACAATTTATCGCCATGGAGGAAATCATGCAGGAAATGAAAAGAAGGGAGTTTTTGAAAACCGGGGCCACGACCGTAATCGTCGCATCAACCTGTCTTTGTGGCTTGAATGGCTGCGCAACATTCACCAAAGTCGGGGACACGCTCAGCATCAAGCCCGAAGCATTAACCCGAAAGGACCATGAACTGCTCATCGACCTTTCCAAGGAGCCTGTTCTGCGTCAGGTGGGCAACGCCGTAAAAATCAAAAATGAATGGATCCCTCAGGGAGTGATCATCGCCCATACCGAGGAAAATACCTATCATATCGTTTCTCTTTCCTGCACACACCGGGGCGCGGAAGTGGAATATGACCATCAAAACCGACGCTTTGTCTGCGCCAGCCTCGGCAGCTCCAAATATTCCCTGGAGGGTCAATTGATGAAAGGCCCGGCAAAAAAGTCTTTGCAGCCATTCACGGCCACTTTGCAAGATGGAATCCTGTCCATCAAAATCACCAAGAGCTGAAAAGGACGCATCATGTTCAATCCTTTCAGTGAAAAGATTGACGGCAGCGATGATGATCGCGTCCTTGTGGCAGATGCATGTCATGGAAGTCAGACCGCACTGGAAAAGCTCATCCTCCGTCATCAGGCATGGATATTCAATGTTGCCGTGAAGATGGTCATGGATCCAGACGATGCCGCTGATATTACTCAAGAAATTCTCGTTAAAATGATTACGGGACTGGCGTCCTATCAGCCGGAAAAGGGCCTTTTCCGGACCTGGCTTTACCGGATTGTCACCAATCATGTGCTGGACATGAAAAAACGGAAGTTTGAAATGCGTATCTCCGATTTCGACACATATGTCTCGTTGATTGAAAAATTGCCGGACCACCGGGATTTTTCCCATCCGGACAGAAAAATGCTCACGGAGGAATTGAAAACGGGCTGCATGATGGGCATGCTCATGTGCCTGAACCGCAAAGAACGTCTGGCCTTTCTTCTGGGCGCTATTTTTGCCGTAACCGATGTAGTGGGTGCGGATTTGATGGATATTTCCAGAGACCATTTCCGCAAACTTCTTTCCCGGGGAAGGCAAAAGCTTCAAGCTTATATGAAAGGGATCTGCGGCCAAGTCGATTCAAACAACCCCTGTCGGTGTGAAAACAAGATTAAAACCTTTCTTGACAGGGGAATGCTCACCCCCGGAAAGCCCCGTTTTTCAAAGCCGGGCGGCAAACAGGTAAAGGATGTCATCACCGAACGGCTGAATGCGTTTGACCGGACCTACTTCAGTCCGTTTCTTGAACGATTCCGGGAACAGCCGTTTTATGATCCCCCGGATATGACCCTGTGGCTGCAAAACGTCATTCACGGGGACGAATTCAGACAAATATTCAATATTCATTGAAACAGGAGAAAACCCATGGAAGCGTTAAAAAATCAGATTCAAAAATCATTCCGCATGGAAATGATCGGCACGGGACTTTACGACGCTCTGGCAAAGCAATACGGCAGGAAGGATCAAAAACTCGGAAAACGGCTTCAGACCTTTTCCAATGATGAACGCATGCACGGACGTCTTTTCCAGAAATGCAGTCAAAACCTTTTCGGCACCCCCCCCCAGGGAGAAGCTCTCTGGCAATTCGTCGGGAAAATGGCCGCCTGGGCCATGCGCCCCCTCCCCCTGGAGGCCAAACTCAAAAAATTGAGCATCGCGGAAAAACAAGCCGTCGAAAGAATTGAAAAGGCGCTGGCCGCTGGGGAAAACACAAGTTTTCACAAGGCGATCCGGGTCATTCTTCGTGATGAAAAAACCCATGCGAAATTCTATGACGAATGGCGCGCATCCTCACAGACGGAAATGTGAGAACACAAGAACGTAAGGCGCTTCTGATGTCCTCGCCTGGAATCATTTCAGCAGCGGCTCCATGAATTGAAAAGTTTCCAGATTATTGTTCAGGGGCCTCGCGCCAGACAGATCGGTAATTTTTGCGAAATTCTCGCGCACTTCCTCGGCGCGGATCTCACGGGAACCGTCGCCTAAACACACACCCGGCGCGCAGACGACGGCCGTTTTCGCATACCAGCCCGCGCCCATCGTGAAAATCGATCCGTTTTCCCGACATTCCTCGGAACAGAGGTAGACCACCATCGGTACGTTAAATTTTGCCTGGAGTTTCGGGGCCAGCTCCGCGGGAATCAGGTTTTCGGTCATTCGGGAATAGGCATTGGGAGCAATGGCATTCATATGTACATTGTATTTTTCGGACTCGAGCTTGAGAACATTCATGAAACCCACCAACCCCATCTTGGCCGCGCCGTAGTTGCTCTGGCCGAAATTGCCGAAAATCCCCGACGTGGACGAGGTGACAATAATCCGCCCATAGCCTCGCTCGCGCATGACCGACAGCGCAGGTTGCGTCACGCAAAATGCGCCACGGAGATGAACATTCATCACGGCATCCCACTCCTCAATGGTCATTTTGGCAAAAGACTTGTCTCGCAAAAATCCGGCGTTGTTCACGAGAACATCGACCGCGCCAAACGAATCCAGTGCGGTCTTCACAATGTTCTTTCCCCCTTCAGGTGTCGCCACGCTGTCATAATTGGCTGCCGCTTTACCACCAGATTGATGGATTTCCTGCACAACGGCATCGGCTGCGCTATGGGTTGATCCTGAGCCATCCCGCGCAACGCCCAAATCATTGACGACGACCGAAGCGCCCCTCCGGGCAAATTCCAGCGCATATTCACGGCCCAGACCGGCGCCTGCACCGGTCACAATCACAACTCTGTTATCAAAGCGAATTTGATCCATTATCCTCTCCTTTTCCCTTTCGTTTCTTTTTTATTTTTCACTCCCTCATTATCCGAAATTGAACCTACAACCGGGATTCAGGTTCGGAAGATGGCGCCAAGCTTTTTCCCCATGAGCAGGCTACAAGCGACAAGCGTCACCGTCAAAAAAGCCATAGCCCATACTCCCAGCGCTGCCGCCACATAACGTCCTGTTCCCAGAAGCGAAAAAAGCTCAAAGATCGCCTTGGTGATGGGCATATAGCCAGCCTGTTGAGCAAGCATCAGGCTGTCACTGACTTCCAGCATGCTGAAGGCAAAGGTCAAAAGCGTTCCGGCAATCAGGTTTGCAAAAATCAGCGGCAGCGTGATGCGGCGCAAAGTCGTTGCGGGCGATGCGCCAAGACTTGCCGCAGCTTCTTCGAAAGTTACGCTTGTTTGCTGTAATCCGGCGACGGCGCTTCGCACCATATACGGCAATCTTCTTACGGAATAGGCCAGCACGAGAAACAGGGTCGGATTGGTCCGCACATCCACCAGTTGCATCCACCATTGTGCATTTGCAAATTCCTTCAGATTGGAGAGCCAGGAGCTTACAGCCAGAAATCCAAAAGCGATCACCAGTCCCGGAACGGCCAGCGGCACCATGGAAAGAGCATCCAGCACCCCCTTCAAACGGATATTCGAGCGCACCACCACCCAAGCGATGGCCACCCCGAAAACGATGTCGAAACAGACAGCCAGCGCCGAAAACAGCATGCTGTTCCGGATGCTGCTGACCGTCATGTTGTGGCCGAGAGCTTCAATATAGTTATCCGCCGACATGACGGAAGGAAGCACGGTTTGGTACCAGCTTCCCGGTGTGGAAAAACTGGTCAGCAAAACACCCGCATGCGGCAAAAGGGCAATCCCGGATACCAGGATAAAGGGCAGCGCCACTGTAAGGCCTTGCCATCCCTTCAGATGCTTCTTCTCGGCTCGTAGAGAAGCCTTATTTTGCATTGCGTAAAAATTGACGCCGAAAAGCCGGCGACTCGCCATGTAGAGTCCCGTGCTGACCAGAAGCATTACTGACACCAGCGCATAGGGAAAAGGATTCGATCCGATTTCCTTCAGCGAGTCATAGATTTGCACCGGCGCACATCTTGTGTAGTTCATCATCAGCGGAGTGCCCAACTCCGTGAAACTCCAGATGAAGATGAGCGTGCCACCCGCAAACAGGCCCGGCATCATGAGCGGCAGGGTAATACGGAAAAACCTGCGCAGGCTCGTACATCCAAGGCTTGACGCTGCCTCATCCACTGCCGGATCAATATTGGCCAGCGCAGCCGTCGCATTTAGATAAAGGATGGGATAAAGCGACAGAGTTTGCAAGAGCACCACACCGGCATATTGGCCGCCGCCCAACCAGTCACGGGCCCCAAGACCAAACAGCGAGTTCACCATTCCGTAAACGCCGAACATCTGTTGAAATCCGATTGCCCCGACAAATGGCGGCAAAATCATCGGAACCAGCACCAGCGAAGAAAACACCGCTTTTCCCCGAAACTCGAACTGGTTGGAGAGGAAAGCCAGCGGCAGCGCGACAACCATTGCCAGCGCCGTTGTCCCCAGCGCCAGTTTCAAGCTGTTCACCAGTCCCTCCACATAAATCGGATTGTCAAATACACCGATTAGATAGCGTAGCGTAAAGTGTCCATCCACCCAAAAGCCACCCGAGACGACTTTCGCAAGCGGCCAGAAAAACAGCACACTCAATAAAGCAACCACCAAACCAAAAATGGACCATGACAAACGGTTATTCATGGCCCTGCCTTTGCTTCCTGACCGGCCAGGCATTTTGCCCAAGCATACTGCGCGCGGAACTGAAGCGTCCAGTCCCGCAGAAGATCGAGGCGATTATGGCGTTTCAATAACGTCAGGCCCGATGTCCAGGTCAATGGTTCCGGTATTTGCGGTAGTCGCTCCAGCGCCTGCATGGCTTTCGGACAAGCCTGAGGCCCTCCTGCCCGGATGATGGTTTCTCATGCCTCACGCAGCTCCATACCCGAATCGATACACATGGTGCGGATCAGGTCGCGTAAAATACCAAAATGCCCCGCCGTCCAGCGGGGTTGATAAACGTATTCCTGAGCCAGAAGATACATATTAAGCGTCGGCCGCGCCAAGTCGTCCGTGGTGTGCGCCCGGTGCCGTTCATAGGATTTTTGCATCTCGCGCTGATCCGAGGGATAGAAGTCTCGACGGATCGGAAAACGCTGAAGAGCATACTTTTCCGGGCCGCCCGGTTCTCCCACGCGGTAGCACCATAACTTTTGCCCCTCCTCGCCCAGCAAAAATTCGATGAAGCGCAAGGCCGTTTTTTTGTGGGGCGCACCTCGCAAAAGGGAAATCGGATCAGCGCTGACACCGGATTCTCCTCGTGGTGTCGCATAGCCCATGGAGCCGTTTTTTCTCCCTCCGTTAACGATCTGCGCTTCAAAACGTCCGTAAAAATCAATAGCAAGTCCCGCCGCCGCATTACCCATGCCCACATCCAGGGGCACTTTGCTGGCGCTGTCGGTAAAATAACGCGCGTTTGCACCCAGCTTCTGAATCAGCAACAGACCATTTGTCCAGCCCCGTTCGACTGCTTGCTGATATGCAACTGGCACATCCATAGGCATCCGTCCCGCCGGCAGTCTGGCCTTTGAAATTCTTGCCTCATATTTTTCGATAAGCGGCCCGAATCCCGCTGCTTCAACGGCTTTGCGGCATTCCACCTGAACAATGGTTTCAAATGCCTTCGCGATACTGCCACTCTTTGTCGGGTCCGCCAACCCCAAGGTGGCGAACCAGCGCGGATCAGCAAGGTCCTGCCAGCATTTCGGCTCTTCCGAAATTCCGAGCAGGCGCATCCGGTCACGGTTCCAGCAAATACCGAATGTACTGAGCGTCGTGCCGAAATAGTCCGGGGCACGCCACGTTTCACCACCAAGCCCTTTCGGAATCAGTTCTTTGCCAGATGCGGTCATCAGAAGCCCCGCCGGAATTATTCCCGGACTCCACGCCGGCACAATCAAACCCTGCCTGGCTGCGTTTTGGGCATCGAACACTCCTCCTCCGAAGTACATATCGATCCGGCTGGAAAATTTTTCAGGATCGTCCGTATTGCGAAAGGCAAGGAACATCTCCCGAGCGCTCTGGAAATCCTCTTGTCTCATTCCCTCTGGTTTTGTATCCGGATGGAAAGAAAAATCCAGAATGATGGTCCCGCCGTTGACCGGCCATCGCTTTCCCCGGCCGGTCCACCACGAGCGAAACGACGACACAAATTCACTGGTCAAATAACGTGAAATTTCCGTGGTGCCGCCGACATGACGCCAATCCACCTTCACCGGCGCACCGAACTTTTCTAAATGCCAGCGGGAAAAAGCCAGTGCATATTCGTGCCGGATTGCCTCATTCATCGGCGTAATCACCACCAGCACCGGATCTCCGGTTTTCCACGTCCTCACCTCGTCTTCCTGCCGGAAGACAAACGGCAACGCGAGCAGCAGGGCCAAAACCAGAATCATACCCAGATTGCGCATGAGGATCCTTTACATTTTCAGTACCCGAACATCTCTTGGATCAACAAACAGGCGGATTTGAGCAACTGTGTTGTCGCGGGCGACCAGACGCGGCCGAACCTCCAACGCCTTGAGGGTGACACCGCCACCTAATTCAACAAAATGCTGGGCCACATCTCCAAGATAAATCGTGCCATGCATTTGCGCATGAAACAGATTGCTTCCATGCGTCCGGTCTGTGTGCAGCCGAACGGACTCTGGACGCACGGACAAACAAACCGTTTCTCCTTCGGCAAACGGTTCCTGAATTTCCGCCGTCCACAGGCCGGTGGATGTCTCCACTTCCGCCCGTGTATTATCTTTCTTCAGCAGACGACCTTCAATAAAGGTGGTTTCTCCGATAAATTCTGCAACAAAACGAGTTTTCGGACGCTCATAAATTTCCTCGGGCGAACCCACCTGCAAAAGATTCCCCTGATCCAGAATAGCCATACGATCAGCAATGGACAACGCCTCTTTTTGATCGTGAGTGACATAAATAGCCGTCAACTCTGCTTCTTTGCAGATGCGCCGGATTTCGGCCCGCATTTCAAGGCGCAGTTTGGCGTCCAGATTGGAAAGAGGTTCGTCAAGCAGGATGCACTGCGGTTGGATCACCAGGGCACGCGCCAGGGCAACCCGCTGTTGTTGTCCTCCGGAGAGTTCATTGGGTTTGTCGTCAGCGCGATTGGACAATTTGACCATTTCCAAGACATGCATAACGCGATGATTTAGTTCTGATTTTTTAATTCCGCGCATTTCGAGACCAAAAGCGACGTTCTGGCGGAGCGTCATGTGGGGCCAAAGGGCATAGCTTTGAAAAACCATGCCCATGTCACGTAAATGAGGAGACAGATGGGTAATATCAAGGTGGCCGGCCAGAATGCGTCCTTCATCCGGTTGGAGAAGACCGGCAACGACCCTCAAGAGCGTGGTCTTGCCGCATCCCGAAGGCCCCAGAAGAAAAAATATCTCGCCGGCGTCGATCCTCGCATTGATATTTTTCAATACCGCATGATCTCCAAACCGTTTTGTCAGTTTTTCGATCGTTATCGACACCGCCATCGCAGAAGCTCCTTTCCCGCCTTTCGGCCTCCGGAAAAACTCCATCCGGACATATCGCCGGACCTCTACCGGCACCGGCTTTTGCGGCCCGGCGGCTGCTACAGACAAACATTCACAAAATTAGACGCAGAAACCTGGTTTTTGTTTTGAATGGTTCTTTTGCCCCCTCGTCAAATGCGTGGCAAAACGGCAGGCAATGGCGCCTTTCCCTGGAATTTCTGCAACCACGACATCATATCCGGGATCAAAAACGGGTTTACCCTTTTTGATGTTCCCTGTCGCCCTATCCGTAAAAACAAAACGGTACTTTCCTTTATAGGACCCGCCGGCAATTTTGAATACATCTCTCGACTTGCCCCGGTAAACAAGATTTTTTTCCGCCATTTTTGTTGCCTCTCCCTCCAAAATCAGTTAATGTCTTCCGCAAAGATGTATTGCTTTGTTTTTTTCAGCCACACGGCAACGAAATGTCTATGTCGGAAGGCTGTACAGGAAAAACAGAGTAGCTGTCAAGATAATTGAAATCCTTCGCACTGCAAGAAAAAATGAAAATGAAAGACTCTCCACTTGCCCCCTGTGTCATTTTGCGTGATGATACTCAAAGAATCTGGCTGCGCTTTACCAAGCCGTGCCGGGTGATCACCACTTATCAAATCCGGGAGGTTCTCCCCCTGATCCGGGAGATTGAGGAAAAAACGCAGAAAGACAACCTTTATGCCGCAGGTTTCCTGTCCTACGAGTCGGCTCCCGCCTTTGATCCGTCTTTGTCCGTCAGAAAGGACAACGCCTTTCCTTTGCTTTGGTTTGGTCTTTTTGAACAGGCAGAAACGTTTACACCGCCGGCGGCTGATGAAAGACCTTTCCCCTCCATTTTGTGGCATCCATCTGTAACCCCAGAACATTATCGGCGCCGAATTAACGCCATTCGGCAACTCATTCACGACGGAGATACCTATCAGGTCAATTTTACATATCGACTTTCGGCGCAAACGAACCTGGAACCCTGGCTGTTATTCCTCCGGATTGCCGGAGATGAACAGGCACCCTTCGCCGCATATGCGGACACAGGAGAATGGGCAATCTTGAGCGCATCACCAGAGCTTTTCCTGAAAATCGACGGCGAACAAATTGAATCGCGTCCCATGAAGGGAACAGCGGCGCGGGGATTATGGTTTGAGGATGACCAGAGCAAAAAGTCCCTTCTTGGACATTCCGAAAAAGATCGGGCGGAAAATGTCATGATTACCGATATGGTCCGCAATGACCTTGGCCGTGTGGCAACCGCAGGCAGCGTTCGTGTTTCGTCCTTGTTCAGAATCGAACGTTATCCCACCGTTTGGCAAATGACCTCCCGGGTTCGGGCCCAAACCCGGGAACCTCTGGACAAGATCCTTCAAGCCACCTTTCCACCTGCCTCCATCACCGGAGCCCCAAAACACAGAACCATGGAGATCATCGCCAATCTGGAATCATCCCCGAGACGCATCTATACCGGAGCCATCGGTTTTACAGCTCCCGGCCACCGTGCACAGTTCAGTGTAGCCATTCGCACCATCCTGCTACACAAAGAGAGCGGACGCGCGGAATATGGCGTGGGAGGAGGAATTGTCTGGGATTCGAATCCGGAAAACGAATACGAAGAGTGTTTGACAAAAACAAAAGTTCTCCAGCCCGCCATCCGAAACTTTGACCTTCTGGAAACGTTTTGCTGGACACCTCAAAACGGCTACCGGCTTCTGGATGCCCATTTGAAGCGTCTTGCTCAATCAGCAAAATACTTCGGCTTCCACGCCGATCTCGGCCGGATACGGGTCGAGCTGGACAAAATCGCAAACTGCCTGCCCGCAAAACTGCATCGCATCCGCTTACTGGTTTCCAGACGGGGAAGCATCCGCTGCGAAGCAGCGCTTCTCGATCCGGACACTCTACGTTTCGAAAGCGTCGGACTGGCTCAAAATCCGGTCGACAGCCGGGATGTTTTTCTGTATCATAAAACGACAAGACGCCAGATGTATGAAAATGCCGCAGGAACGTATGCTAAAAGCGGCGATATTTTGCTGTTTAATGAGGCAAGACAAATCACAGAATCCACTGTGGCCAACGTGGCGGTGTCGATTGACGGTCATCTGTACACACCTCCCGTTCAATGCGGGCTATTACCAGGAACGGAACGTGCCCGGTTGCTTGGTCTAGGTAGAATCCGCGAGCGGATCATCAGCATTGAAGACGTTCTGAAAAGTGAAAGCATTTACCTCATGAACTCTGTAAGAGGAATGCACAAGATCCAGATTCGCACCTTTGACAAATGATTGCCGCAGGCTAAAAACCTCGTTTTGAAGCAGCCGCTGTCATATTGGACGGTAAGCATCCGACAATAAAAAATGTGAACCAAGGAGCCCAATAAATGATCCCCAAAATCCTTTCCCTAGCCCCGCTTCCTGCCGATCTTGTAAAACTTCTCATTCAACAAACACCGGATGTCCCTGATTTTGAAGTAATTTCCGGCCATGAATTATCCGACACGGAAATCAGGAAGATCCTTGAAGATGCAGAGGTCGTGCTGGGAGATTACACATTCAAGCATAAAATCACGGAAGAGACCGTATCCGCTGCACCGAAACTTAAACTCATCCAACAGCCCAGCGTCGGCTATCAGCACATTGATGTGGAAGCCTGTCGTGCAAAGGGAATTCCCGTGGCGAATACCGCAGGAGCCAATGCCGTCAGCGTCGCGGAACATACCATTGCCTGTGCGCTTTGTCTGCTCAAAAATTTATTCCGGGCCCATACCAGCACAAAGTCCGGAGGATGGGAACAGATGACGCTAAAGCCTGCCGAACTTTACGGAAAAGTGTGGGGAATTATAGGTTTGGGATACATCGGCCGCGCGGTTGCACAAAGGCTAAAACCTTTTGAACTTGGCCGGATCCTTTACTTTGACATTTTTCGTCAGGAATCATCTGTCGAACAGGAACTGGCGGTTGAGTATGCCGATCTACCCTCTCTTCTGAACTGCTCGGATATCATCAGCCTGCATGCGCCGCTGACCGAAACCACCCGCGAAATCATCAATGAAAGCACTCTCAATCACATGAAGCAGGGCGCCTATCTCATTAATGTGGCCAGGGCGGAGCTTGTAGATGAAAAAGCCCTGGCTCAAGCCATCCAAAAAGGAAAAATTGCCGGAGCCGGCATTGATGTTTTTTCAGAAGAACCGGTCGGCGCCCATCATCCTCTGCTGAAAATGGAAAACGACAAGCTCCTGTTCTCTCCCCATATCGCAGGCGTTACGGACGAAGCGGCCGGAAGGATTCTGAATCGGGCGGCGGCAAACATCGCCCGATTCCTTAAAGGTGAAAAACCGGAATCATTGATTTATTGATTCTCCACTTTCAGAATGGAAAACGACGGATTTATGTCATCTGGAATCAACGCAGCGGTACTGATCTTCGCCGCTATCTGTGTTTACACCATCGCCTACAGGTTTTATGGCCTTTTTATCGCATCCCGAATCCTTCGCCTTGATTCATCAAGGCGGCTGCCCGCAGAAACGATGGCCGACGGCCATGATTACCACAAAACAAACCGTTTTGTTCTTTTCGGACATCATTTTGCGGCCATTGCGGGCGCGGGCCCCCTCACAGGTCCGGTTTTGGCCGCTCAGTTCGGCTTTTTACCGGGCGCTCTCTGGATTCTGGTCGGTGCAGTCATCGGTGGAGCAGTTCATGACATGGTTGTGCTGTTTGCCTCCGTGCGTCACAAAGGAGAAAGCCTGGCCAATATTGCCCGGAGTGAAATCGGCCGTACAGCGGGCTCCATTGCCTCCATTGCTTTTTTGCTGATCCTGATTTTAACCATCGCCGGCGCTTCCATCGCCATGACCAACGCCATCGCCGAAAGCCCCTGGGGAATGATGGTTGTCGCCACAACAATACCGGCGGCGGTAATCATGGGGCTGATCATGCGCAAACCTGGAAATTCATCAATGATGATTGCAAGCATAACTGGCGTTTCCCTGCTTTTTTTGGCTGTTTTTTTCGGGCATCATCTCACCGCCATACCCGAGATCGCCTCGATATTCAGCCTATCGAAAAAGGAGGTGTCCCTGCTGCTTCCCCTGTATGCTTTTGCCGCATCGGTTTTACCCGTTTGGCTGCTCCTTGCACCCAGGGATTACCTGTCGACGTTTTTAAAAGTCTCGACGATCACCGCGCTGGTCCTAGGAATCATTATCTTACAGCCGTCTTTGAAGATGCCGGCATTTTCACAATATGTTTCCGGTGGCGGGCCGGTTGTCCCCGGCGGCGTTTTTCCATTTATCTTCATTACCATCGCTTGCGGCGCCATTTCCGGATTCCATGCAACCATCTCATCCGGAACAACCCCAAAAATGATCGGCAATGAAAAGGACATTCTGTTCGTCGGATACGGCGCCATGCTGCTGGAAGGAATTATCGCCATGATGGCTTTAATTGCCGCATCGGTTCTTGCCCCTGCTGATTATTTCGCCATTAATTCCTCCATCGAAGTTTATTCCACTTTGGGCATGCAGCCCCTGGACCTCCCCTGGCTTTCCAGCAAAGTCGAGGAAAACCTTCAGGGAAGGCCGGGTGGCGCAGTATCTCTGGCTGTGGGCATGGCCTATATTTTTTCAAAAATACCCGCCATGGATCAATTGATGTCCTATTGGTATCATTTCGCCATCATGTTTGAAGCGGTTTTTATTTTGACTTTGATTGATGCAGGCACACGGGCCGGCCGCTTTCTCCTCCAGGAACTCTTTGGAAAAGCCATTCCAAAATTCAATGAGCAAAACTGGATACCGGGAATGCTCTTTTCCGGATTCATCTTTACCTTTCTGTGGGGATACCTGCTTTTCAACGGTTCCATTGCCACCATCTGGCCTTTGTTTGGCATCAGTAATCAGCTTTTGGCCGCCTGCGCACTGATCATTGTCAGCGTGATGCTGATCCGCCTGGGCAGAAAAAAATATATCTGGGTGACACTGGCTCCGGGAATCTCTCTGGCCTTCATGACCATCTGGGCGGGATACGTGAATATCACGGTCTATTATCTGCCCAAACATCACTACCTGCTCGCCTTTCTTTGCGGGTTTATTATTCTTCTGATCTTTGTCATCATGGCTTGCGCGGGATTCCGGATGAAGAAGCTGTTGGGTCTGCGCAAAACCGTAACCGATGAATGGGGAGATACCGTACTGGAGAAAGTCAAAGAAGAAAACCCTCGCCCATCCTGAACGTTTCATCATCAGGGAGCACCCCACCCACCAGATCCTGTTTTGCGCAGGCAAGAATTCCGGCATGATGATTTCACAACCAAGAAATACAGCTTTTTATTGTTTGACAAAGCTTGGAACGTGATATAGGGAGCTTTTCATCAGGTTACCCGCAAGGGTTGAAAAGGGAAGACGGTGCAAGTCCGTCACGGGCCCGCCGCTGTAACCGGGGACAATCGCCGCCAGAGGCCACTGTGGATCAAACGGGAAGGCGCGGCGGTTGGCTGATCCGGAAGCCAGAAGACCTGCCTGATGCGTGGCGCTGTTCAATCTACCGAGGACGTAGTCAGGGCGCTGTAAACAATATGGACGAGGATGGAATACGGCATCCCCGAGCCTGGAAAGGTTCGGGGATTTTTGTATTTCAGGGAGTGAATCAAAGAATATGGCCTTCCCCACAAGAGGAACAATTTTTATGATTCGTTGCCGTCAACCGAAGAAGGCTGTCCGTAAAAGGAAGCCGGTGCAAGTCCGGCGCTGCCCCGCAACTGCAAGCGGAACGAAATCCACACGAATGCCACTGACGCACGGCGTCGGGAAGGCGTGGAAATTAGGCTGCCGCAAGCCAGGAAACTTCACGGACAGGCAAAACAACTTTTATCCCGAGGGGGAAAGGAGAAAATTCATGAAAAGAGTTTCACGGTTATTTGTTGTTCTGGTTTTGTGTCTTTTCGTTGTCTTTCAGGGAAGATTTGCGTTTGCCAACCAGGAGGACGCGTCGCCCGTCGAGGTGATCCGCATGGATGAGGTGGTCGTGACGGCGACAAAAATGCCGGAGCAGCGCAAGGATGTTCCCAATGCAGTCATTCTGTTTGATCAAAAAGAGATTCAGACATCCGGTACAGGAAGTATCGGTGAACTACTGGCAGGCGAATCGGGTGTGGAATGGCAAACCTTCGGCAATTATGGAGGCGCCCGGCAAGAATTGAGTATTCGCGGCATGCCGGGATACGCAACCCAGGTAATTGTTGACGGCGTCAATGTAGGCTCTCCCTCATTGGGCTTTGCAGATATTGGGAAAATACCCATTGGAAATATCGATCGTATCGAGGTTATCAAAGGTGCCGGTTCTCTTCTTTACGGATCCGGAGCCATGGCCGGTACGGTCAATATCATCACAAAGGAACCCAAAAGGGGAAAGATGGCGCTGAAAGCCGGGGCAGGCTACGGTTCACAAAACACCTATCGCCTGGCCGCGGAAAACGGCATGTTTGTCATGGGGGATTTCGGCTATTATCTGACCGCGGGCCGGACGGAAACGGACGGATTCCGCGACAACGCCTGGCTTCGGCAAAACGATGTGTCTTTAAAGCTGCTGTATGATAAAAGCGATTTGATTCATGTCAGTTTTTATGGCGACTACCTTGACCGGAATTATGGTGTGCCGGGCGTCAAACCACCTGCAGGAACTGCGGATTATTACCTTGGCGGTGAAAAATTCTATAATGCCGAATCCGCTTCTCTGCTCGATTCCAGTTCCGACAAGGACGGACATGCCGTTTTATCTTTTAAAGGCAATCCCCTGAAATGGATGAGCTATGAGCTCAAGGGCCATTACACGAACATGGAAAATTACAATTACGCCCGTTACGACTTTAACGGATCGGGCACAGAAAACTGGATTACCAATAAGGTGCTCGGCACAAACGGGCATGTGGCTCTTTATCCCGTTGAAGGTGCAAAAGTCCTTTTGGGCGCTGAATACAAGGACTTCAACTGGAAAAATTTCGCCTACAATCTGAACACGTCCGGCCTCCGTGACGGTTCCGAGACAACAACCGAAGCACACGTGTTCACGCAGGGCTATTTCACGGAAGCTGAATACCGGCCATTCAAGTACGGGAAGGTTCTCGCAGGCTTCCGTCATGAAAAGCACTCTGCGTTCGGATCAGAAAACCTGCCGCTAATCGGTCTGGTTTTCAATCCCCTGCCGGAAACCGCTTTAAAGATCAGCTGCGGCAAACACTTTCTGGCCCCCACCCTTAACGATCTATACTGGCCCGCCGATCCCTACACCAAGGGAAATCCCGATCTGAAGCCTGAAAACGGCTGGCATGCGGACGTGACGCTCGAACAGTCTCTGTTGAAAGATAAAGTCTTTGTCACACTTTCTTATTTCCGCTGGAATGTTGACGATAAAATCCAGTGGGAGCCTGACTCCCAGGGTGTCTGGAGTCCGCTGAACCTTTACGGTTACAAAGCAGACGGAGTTGAGGCAGGCATCAAAATCGGCCCTTTCTATGATTTGATGCTGGCGCTCAATTACACTTACACAAACGCCGAAGAAGAAAACCGCGCCTATTCAAGACAGGATTATGGCTGGCCACCTTTTATTCCAACGGATTTCCGATATAACATCGTCAAACGACGTGCATCCCTGACACCGGAAAACCAGCTTAAGGGAGATCTCATTTACAAAAGCCGGTTCGGACTGACGGCAACGGCGACGGCGCGCTATGTCGGAGACCGTGTCATGTACAGGACGGAAACCACCACCTATCCCGATACAACCACTGTGGCCTACAATCTTGGTTGCTACTGGACGGCGGATTTAAAACTGGAGCAGAGGATCTTCAAACATTTTCTTTTCTCGTTTGCCGTCAGAAATATACTGGACAAGGAGTATGAAACTCATCTGTCATCTTTTAAAGATCAGACAACCTCCAATACGTCCGTTGCCGGTTATCCGGGCGCAGGCCGTTCGCTTTATGCAGGCGTAGCCTATGAATTCTAAATTTTTTTGGCATTGATATCATCATTATTCATGCCAGTTGCGGATCGAAGCCATTTTGACATGCAACCGGGAAACCCTTGACCCATTTTTACCCTCCGCTCATACAAAAGGCGGATTGGCAAAACCATGACGGATAAACACGGTGGAAATATTGTAAGGCTTGCGGGGAGGACGGGACTCCCGCCCGGGGACATTTGCGATTTTTCTGCAAGCATCAATCCTCTTGGGTTTCCGGAGTGGATGCGCTCACTGATCAGCAGCCGGATCGCTTCTCTTGTCCACTATCCCGATCCGGACTGCACGGACCTGATTCAGACGTTTGCAGCGCATCACGGCGTTGCGTCCGATGAAGTCATCGCGGGAAACGGTTCCACGGAGCTTCTCTACCTGATCCCCCGCGTCGTTGGCGTTTCGCGCGCGGTGATTCCCGTTCCGTCTTACAGTGATTATGCCGCCGCCGCGCGGTTGTCCGGTCTTCCCGTCGAAAAGGTTCCGCTTCGGGATGAAAACGGTTTCGCGCCGGACCTTCCGGCTCTGGCCGGTATCCTGTGCGATACCGATCTGGTTTTCCTGGGCCAGCCGAACAATCCCACCGGCATGTTGTTTGATCCGGAACTCCTGAAAAAGCTTGCCGCGGATTTTCCGCGGGTGGTTTTTGTGGTGGATGAATCGTTTCTGCCTTTTGTCGAAGGGACGCAAAGTCTGATGATCGGCCGGCCACCCAATGTTATCGTGCTGATATCGCTTACCAAATTTTATGCAATACCGGGAATGCGTCTGGGCATGGCCGTTGCAGACAGGCACGTCATTGCCGGAATGAAGAAGTATCTTCCTCCCTGGACGGTGAACTCGCTGGCACAGGCGGCGGGAACCGCGGCGCTTCAGGACGCAGACTATGCAATGCGCAGCCGCAGTTTGGTCGCATCTGAACGCCGGTGGATGCACAATGAACTCGAAAACATTCGCGGCCTGAAAGTTTATCCGGGATACGCCAATTTTCTGCTGGTCCGGACAGACCGTTCGGGATCGGATGCAACAACGCTTGCCGATGCGCTTCTGTCCACGGGCATCGCCATCCGGCTCTGCGATAATTTTGACGGTCTGGACAGGCGCTATTTCCGGATGGCCGTCCGGACGCGAGAAGACAACGCCCGGCTCCTGGCAGAATTGGGAAAAACCCTGGGCAAAAAGGGGAGAACTTATTTCCTGAAAAAAAGTGCAAAAACGCTTATGATTCAGGGAACAGGTTCGCATGCTGGAAAGAGCGTTCTGGTTTCCGCTTTTTGCCGCATCCTGCTTCAGGATGGTTATCGGGTCGCTCCCTTCAAGGCGCAAAACATGTCGCTCAATTCCTTTGTAACGCGCCCAGGCGAAGAAATGGGACGCGCCCAGGCGGTGCAGGCCCTGGCATCGAAAATCGATCCTGACGTGCGCATGAATCCCGTGATTCTGAAACCTTCAGGCGATACGGGATCGCAGGTGATCATCCGCGGCAAGCCGGCGGGCCATATGGATTTTCGCAACTACATTAATTTCAATCCGGTTCTGTTCGACGCGGTCAAGAAAGACTTTGATTCGCTTTGCGCCGAATACGACGCGGTGATTCTGGAAGGCGCGGGAAGCCCTGCAGAAATCAATTTGAAGAAAAATGACATCGTCAACATGAACATGGCGCTTTATGCCCGGTCACCCGTGCTCATTGCCGGAGATATCGACCGAGGCGGCGTTTACGCGTCCTTTATCGGTACGATGGAAGTTTTCAGTGAATCGGAGCGGAAGCTCGTCGCCGGTTTTCTGGTGAACCGTTTTCGTGGCGACAAAAGCCTTCTGGCGGATGCACACCGGCTGGTTGAAGAATGGACGGAACGGAAGGTGCTGGGCGTGATTCCTCATCTGAATCGTCTTGATTTACCCGAAGAGGATTCCGTAGGCTTCAAGGAAGGTCTGACCGGAACAAACATGCCTTCGGAAAACGGCGTTTTGATCGCGGTCATCGATTTGCCGCATATTTCCAACTTCACCGATTTCGACGCCCTGAGAGTTGAGCCGGATGTCTGCGTGAAGATCGTGAGAACCGCAGGAGATGCGGGCAAACCGGACGCCGTCATTCTGCCCGGCAGCAAAAACGTGATGGCCGATCTGGCCTTTCTGGAAAAAACCGGCCTGAAGCGGAAAATCCTCGATCTGGCCGGAAGCGGGAAAACGGAAATCATCGGGATTTGCGGCGGTTTCCAGATGCTCGGCGCCCGCATCGATGATCCAGACGGGATCGAATCTTCTCCGGGATCTTCGCTGAACGGGCTAGACCTGTTGCCGGTTGCCACCCGCCTGTTTCCGGAGAAAATCCTCAAACGAATCGGGGCAAAACACCTGCCTTCTGGGCTGAACCTGCAAGGATATGAAATTCATCATGGCCTAACCAGCGGCGAAAACCTGGCATTTGCGCCTTGCATCCGGACGGACGAAGGCGGCGTCATCGGCCTGGAGGCGAAAAATGGCCACATCTGGGGAACATATCTGCACGGTCTCTTCGACGCCGATGACTTCCGTCGCTGGTGGATCGACCGCCTGCGGATGCGGCGCGGCTGGAAAGCGTGCGGCCGGATCCGCGCGGTTTACGATTTAGAGCCGGCCTTTGAAAGACTGGCTGCCTGCGTTCGCGAAAACGTGGATATGAAAGCCGTTTATAAAATCATGGGATTCTTATGAGCCTGACGATGCAGATTCCACTGGCTGTATTGCTGGATTTGCTGCTGGGCGATCCCCGACGGCTGCCCCATCCCGTTCGCCTGATCGGACGGATGATTGAAATTCTGGAAAATCCTCTGCGGAAGCTGACGACTTCCCAGCGCTTCAACGGAAGTCTGCTGGCCGTTGTTATCATAGCGGCAACCGGCAGTGTAACCTATGCCGCGCTTCGGTTTGCCGCGTGGATTGACCCGCTGGCGGCGGATGCGGTCTCCGTGTTCTTCCTTTATACGGCTTTATCCATCCGGGATCTGGCCAAACACAGCATGGACGTTTACCGGAGTCTGAAGTCCGGCGATCTCACGGTGGCGCAGTCAAAGGTGGCATGGATGGTTGGCCGCGACACCGGTGTTCTGGATGAAAAAGGCGTGATTCGCGCAGCAGTCGAAAGCGTGGCTGAAAACACAGTGGACGGCGTCGTCGCTCCGCTATTTTTTGCAGCGCTTTTCGGCCCGGTGGGCGCAATGATGTTCAAAGCGGCCAGCACGCTCGATTCCATGATCGGCTACAAGAATGATCAATACCTTCATTTCGGACAAACCGCAGCCAGAATCGACGATGCGGCCAATTTTCTGCCGGCGCGGCTAGCCGCGCCTCTGATAACGATCGGGGCGCTCTTGACCGGCAACCGGCCGATGCAGGCCTGGCGCATCTGCCTGCGGGATCACAGGCATCATCTAAGCCCCAACTCCGGCATACCGGAGGCGGCAATGGCCGGGGCGCTGGGTGTTCAACTCGGCGGTCCTCTTTTACGCAAGGGGTTTCTGACGGAACTGCCGACGATTGGCGACGCGCTGGCGCCACTGGAGAAAACCCATATTCTGAAAGCCAACGCCGTCATGCTGGCTTCATCGTTCGCGGCGGTGGCGATCTTTACGGCGGCGCGCTGGATGGTGGAAAAATGAAAATAAAAGTTTTGCGGGGAATCATCGTTTTCCTGCTGGTTTTATCCTGTATTCGGATCGGATGCCGTGATGCATTTTGTGCATCTCCTGTAAGAATCGTATCGCTTGCCCCCTCCATCACGGAGATTCTTTTCGATCTGGGCGCAGGAGACCGGATTGCCGCCGTGACCGATTTCTGCGACTATCCCGCAGCTGCAAAGCGGAAACCCAAAATCGGCGGTTTTGCCAACCCCTCGCTGGAGGCTGTTGTCGCTGCCCGGCCCGATCTGGTGATCATGGCGGAGGACGGCAACCCGGCGGAGCTGTATCAGAAGCTCGGCAAATTCGGAATCAAGACGTATGTTTTCTGGGCCAAACGCCTTGCCGAGCTGCCGCAGGGCATCCGGGATCTGGGCGCTGCGCTGGGAATGAAGGGAAGAGCCGAAAAGCAAGCGTCGGACATCGAGAAGCAGCTTTCGGCTCTGGAAAAAAGGACGAAATTCTCCGCGCGAAGACAGAAGGCCCGGAAGGTCCTGTTTGTCATTCATCCGGAACCGCTTTTGGTGGCGGGCAGGGAAACGGTTATCGACGACGCCCTGAAGCTTCTGAAGCTGGACAATATCGCCGCCGATGCCGGGCCGCAATATCCCAAATACACCATTGAAGAAATCATCCGGCGTTCACCCGATATTATCTTCATCGGACGGGGTCCTATGTCAGCCAATCTGTCCAAAAACCTTATGAAGCGTCTGGAAACACTGGAAGCCGTCCGGAAGGGCCGCGTTTATTATACCAGTGAGCTGCTATACCGGTTGACGCCTCGGACAATTCTCGGAATTGAGGAAATCGCCGCCTGTCCGGGTATCTTATAAATCGTAAATTCCGTTTGGGAAAAAAAGAAATGACCAATTATTCTTTCAGACTGGGCACGACATCCTATATCTTGCCGGACGATATTATCCCCAACGTCCGCTATCTAGCCGGGAAGGTGCGGGATGTGGAACTGCTGCTGTTTGAAGTGGAAGATGGTTCCAGCAACCTGCCCGATTGCGGGCAGATTGCCGAATTGCGCAAAATTGCCGCCGACCATGACATGACTTACACAGTTCACCTGCCGCTGGATTTGCGATTGGTGGACGACGGAACGGCTTGCCATGCTTCCATGGAAAAAGCGCGCCGCGTAATCGAAACAACGCGCGAACTCGGGCCGTGGGCGTATGTTCTGCATCTGGACGGAAAATCCGTCCGCGACGGGGCCGCTCCGGAAGCAATGAAGCGTTGGCTGGATCAGACCATCCACTCGCTGGAAATCGTCGGCGAATGGGCGGGCGGCGCGGAAAAGCTGGCCGTCGAAAATCTGGAAGGTTACCCGCTGGATTTTTACCGGCCGGTGCTGGAACGGATTACCGTCAGCCTTGCGGTGGATGTGGGACATCTCTGGCTGGATGGCTACGATCCGGTTGTTTACCTTCAAAAAGTCCTGCCGCGCACGCGCGTTATCCATATCCACGGCATTGACGGGCGCGATCACCAGTCGCTGGCGAACATGCCTGCGAAATCGCTGCGCGCCGTGCTGGAGGAGCTTGTCAGCAACGATTACCAGGGTGTGTTAACGGTAGAGGTTTTTTCCGAGGATGATTTTCTTACCTCGATTGTGGCAATCCGAAAAGCAATGGCTCTCTTGGAAGCGAAACATGCATCAGAAGACGAGGAGAAAACCCGGATATTCTGATGGTTGACATCTGGTACTGATCTTTCTATATAGACGCCGATCAAGAATAAATTATCAGTCGTGAAAGGAAACTGAACAATGTCCGAATCTCCATCCACAATACGTGAAAAAATAATTTCTTCCGCTCTCAACGCTATCGCCGAGCATGGCGTGTCCAACACAACCCTGCAGATTATCGCCGACGGTGCCGGAATCAGCAAAGGCTCGCTGTATTATCATTTCAAAACCAAGGATTCCATCCTTTACAGCGTGGTTGATGAAGACTTCCGGATTTCCAGGATGATCATGCAGAAGTATCGAGCGGGCGAGCTTAACCGGCAGCAGCTGCGCGAGGCAATCGTCGCGGGATTCAAGGAACGGCTGGAAAAGAAGGGTAAAAATCGTCTCCATCTCTATCTGGCACACGAAGCAATGCTGGGCAACCAGGAGCTGATGGCCAGTTATCAGGCAAAATATCTTGATTGGGTCAAGGATATCTCCGAAGGCTTTTCCCTCGCTTTTGATGTAGAGCAAAGCGAATGGACCAGGCTGCTGGCCTTTTTCTTCATTAGCGTAATGGATGGATGGTGCATACAGGAACTTTTGGAAATCGATGCCGTACCCAAGAAAAGCGCGATTAAAATTATGGAAGCTATCTTCATAAACGAAGAAAAGAGAAACATATTGAAATCATTGATGAATGGCAAATAAATACCCCTGTCCACCTGGCACAATCCTGGTTATTGTTCCAAAAGAAATCTTTTTCCCGTTCTGACATAACATTTTTCTTGACAAGTAAAATCAAAAAGTGCTTTGAACGATCCACCAGTCGGCCGGCTGGCCGACTGGTAAATATTAAAAGGAGAAGCACCATGAACATGATGAACTGGAAAGAAGACTATGCCAAGAAATGTGTCACTGCGCAGGAAGCTGCAGCGGCGATCCAATCAGGAGATAAAATTATTCTCCTGCCTGTCAACAGTATGCCTATCGACATACTCAACGCGTTGGCCGCACGCAAAGATGATTTGCAAAAAGTAAAAATTGCCAGCAACCTGATGACCTATCCTTTTGCCTTTGTGCAGGGCGATTATGCCGGACATATCACTTATTACAGCGGTTATTTCGGACCTCTGGAAAGAATGTTTTTCGCTCAGGGAAATGTGGTTCCCTATCCCATGCACCTCTCCAAGAGTTCCATTGCTCTGGATCGTTCTGGTTATTCGGATGTTGCCTTGTTGGAAGTCACACCGCCGGACTCACGCGGCTATATGAATCTGGGGCCCTGTGGCGCCGTCTATGGGCGATTCGCCATCGACAAATGCAAAAAGGTCATTGTGCAGGTCAATACCAAAACTCCATGGATTCATGGAATTGATAACCTGGTTCATGTGGATGAGGTTGATTACATCGTGGAAGCCGATCATGACCTCGTTCCGGTTCCCGAAATCGTCATTACAGATGTGGAGAGGAAGATTGGCGAAAATATTGCCGAGCATATTCCGGATGGCGCAACCATCCAACTGGGCATTGGAGGTATCCCCAATGCCGTGGCCTACTTCCTTCATGGCAAAAAAGACTTGGGCGTTCATGCCGAAATTCTCAGTGACGCAACAGCCGAACTTGCCGAGCTGGGCGTAATTACCGGCAAGAAAAAGACCCTGTATCCAGGCAAGATCGTTGTTGGGGGACTGATTATCGGCACCAAGCGGCTCCTGGATTTTGTGGACAACAATCCGACCATTATGACCATGCCCATCGCCCGGGCCAATCACCTTGATATCATCAAACAAAACGATAACCTTTGTTCCATCAACGCGGCGCTGACTGTTGATCTCACCGGTCAGGTGGCCTCAGAAACCATCGGCCATACCCCTTACAGCGCCACCGGCGGACAACTTGATTTTGTCCGGGGGGCCGCAGCTTCGAAGGGCGGAAAATCGTTTATTGCGCTGAAATCCACTTCTTTAAAAAAAGACGGAACACTTACTTCGCGCATTGTCCTCAACTTCACACCCGGCACCGTGGTCACAACGCCCCGCTCCGACGTCATGTATATCGTTACCGAATACGGAGTAGCCGATCTCTACATGCGCTCGGTGCCCGAGCGGGTCAAGGCCATGATCTCCATCGCTCATCCCGACTTCCGAGAAGAACTGGAAAAACAGGCTTATGAAGCAAAACTGCTCATACCCGCCTGTAATGCGGTGAATTTGTAATCTTATGGAATAGAATTTTTACCCGAAGTTTCTTAAACTAACCATTCAAAACAGAAAAGGAGCAAAAAATGAATCACCTGTTACAGCCCAAGAAGTTTGAAAGTCTGATGGCCGACGAGGGCTCGAAAGAAATTATGCTGAAAACCATTGATTTTTTTGAAAACCGGCTGGGCAAAACCAAACTTACCGAGGACTACTGGAGTCGCATCTGGTACCGGGAATTCCTTGATTTTCTAAAAAAGGAGCAAATCTTCTACAAATTGCTCACACCCAAACAATACGCCGATCATCCCGACTGTCGCTGGGATACGGCCCGGAACGGCGAATTCAGCGAACTGCTGGCTTTTTACGGCTTCGGCTACTGGTATTGTTTCCAGGTGACGATTCTCGGACTGGGCCCTATCTGGATGAGCGACAACGAAACCGCTAAAAAGAAAGCGGCGGCTCTGCTCAAAGACGGCGCCATTTTCGCTTTTGGTCTTTCGGAACGGACACACGGGGCGGATATTTATTCCACTGAGACAAGCCTGTTTCCTAATGACAAGGGCGGCTGGCTGGCCCGGGGCGAAAAATATTACATTGGCAACGGCAATGAAGCAGAGATGGTCTCCACCCTGGGCAAGGTTCGGGACGGTTCCGACGACTATTGCTTTTTTGTCACAAATTTCCACAACAAGGCTTTTGAACTGAAACGCAATGTTATTTCCCATCAGGAATACGTCGCCCAGTTTGCTCTAAACGACTATCCCGTTACAGAAGATGACATTCTCAGCCGGGGTCCGTCAGCCTGGGATGCAGCGCTCAACACCGTGAATATCGGCAAGTTCAACATCGGCCCGGCCTCCATCGGAGCCTGCGAACATGCCTTTTACGAAGCCATCAACCATGCCGCCAATCGCACTCTTTATGGAATGCGTGTAACGGACATGCCCCACGTGAAGGGCAATTTCATGGAGGCATGGCTCCGCCTGATCGGTATGAAGCTCTATCAGCGACGCTCCACCGACTATTTCCGCAAGGCCTCGGCCGATGATCGCCGTTACCTGTTGTTTAACCCAACCAGCAAGATGAAAGTGACCACGCAGTCGGAAGATGTCATCGCTTTATTGTGGGATGTTATCGCCGCCAAGGGATTCGAGCGCGATACTTTCTTTGCCACGGTCGCCAGCGACATCAAGGGACCGGCCAAACTGGAAGGAACCGTCCATGTAAACGTCCAACTCATTCGCAAATTCATCAAGAGGTATTTCTTCAATCCCAAAGACTATGCTCCGATCGGACCGGTTTTCGATCAAACCGATGATCTGTTCCTGTTCAATCAAGGAACAGCCAGCGGCCTGGGCCAGGTTCAGTTCAATGATTACCGGCCTGTCTTCGACGAGTTTGCCGGTTTGCCTAATGTAGCCGCTTTCATCAAACAAATCGGCCTGTTTAGGGAAATGCTGGAAAAGGCCTTCCCGGACAAGCTGCAGGAAATGGATCCTTCCTTCTCGCTGACCGTGGGCGAGATGTTCTCGATTGTGGTTTATGGTCAGCTGATTCTGGAACAGGCGAAAATTGATCAACTTGACCAGAACATCGTCAACCAGATCTTCGACTTCATGGTTCGCGACTTCTCGGCTTTCGGGTTGCAGATTTACGCCAAGGCCACAACCAATGATGTTCAACGCGGCTACTGCAAGGAAATCATGCTGATCATGCCGGTTGCCGATCCCGCGCAGTATGAAAAAATCTGGCAGGACTGCGTCTTCTGCCTGAATGGCGAGTATGAAATGACGAACAAATAAATTTCGTCAGTTATCCTCTGACATGACTTCAAATATTAAGGCAGAGCCGTTTGTCTCTGTCTTTTTTTAATCCCAAACCAACACCCTACCAAACTGAGCATCACCAAATACTTGATTTTATTCGGAATACATGGAATTTGCCCTCCCAAATGGTGCTGGAGTGAAGACTTTTACTATCGCCGCATTGATTTTATCGGGCTTTCTTCTCGTTTGTACCGCGAATCGGTGAAGTCGGGCTAGCGCAGCGCTTCTTTGATTTCCCTTGCATATGCGGAAACCATACCGACCACATTGCCGTCGTGCCGGTTTTCATGAATCATTTTCACCAAGGCGCTGCCGATGACGACTCCGTCAGAAAAGGCAGCAATATTCCGGGCCTGAGACGCGCTGGAAATGCCGAAACCAACGGCAATGGGCATTCGGGTCCATTTTCGAATATTCATAATTTCCTTTGATAGATCAAGAATATTTGGCGCGGCAGAACCGGTGACGCCGGTGATGGAAATGTAATAGAGAAATCCTGTGGCTTTTTGAAGAATGGATTTCATTCGATTCATGCCCGTGGTCGGAGCAACGAGCGAAATAAAATCCAGACCGGCGGAATCCGTGTATATCCTTAACTCTTCCGCTTCTTCCGGCGGAAGGTCAACCACCAAAATACCGTCAACACCCGCTTTTTGCGCTCTTTGAGCAAACTTCGCAGCGCCATAAGCAAAAATCGGATTATAATAGCCAAAAAGAACAAGGGGAATCTCTGATGTTTTGCGAATGTCTGTAACCAGATGTAAAACCTTTTCAAGCGTTGTTCCCGTTTTGAGCGCCCGCTGGGATGCGTCCTGAATCACCGGTCCGTCGGCAGTGGGATCGGAAAAAGGAACACCGATTTCCAAAATATCCACCCCTGCTTCTTCAAGACCCAAAATCAATTTTTTTGTCATCTCCAATGATGGATCGCCCGCCGTCAGATAAACCACCAGCGCCTTTTCGTTTTTTATTTGTAACGCTTTGAATTTATTTTCTATTCTTCCCATAAACCCCTCATAAAGTTTCCATAATCGTTTGAGCGTCTTTATCACCCCGCCCGGAAAGGCAAATCACCAGAATCTGATTTTTCTTCATTTGCGGCGCAATTTTCATGGCATGCGCAATGGCATGCGAACTCTCAAGCGCCGGAATGATTCCTTCCTGACGCGACAAGAAAGAAAACGCCTCTATCGCCTCCTCATCCGTGACTGTCACATAGGTTGCTCGTTTTGATTTAGCAAAATATGCATGCTCCGGCCCCACACCGGGATAATCCAGACCGGCGGCGATGGAATAAGCGTCGCGCACCTGGCCTTCTTCATCCTGAAGAAGATAGGTTTTGTTGCCGTGTAGCACGCCGACTTTCCCTCCATTGATGCTGGCGGAATGTTCCTGCGTGTTCATGCCGTGACCGGCCGCTTCCACGCCCACCATGAGCACCTTTGTGTCATTGCGAAAAGGGTAAAACGTGCCCATGGCGTTTGAGCCGCCGCCGACACAGGCCAACAGTACATCGGGATTCTTTCCTTCCAGTCTATGGATTTGCTTCTTGATCTCCGCGCCGATGACGGACTGAAAGTTGCGAACCATCATCGGATAGGGATGAGGCCCAGCCGTTGTGCCGATGACATAAAAGGTGTCGCGCACACTGCCCACCCAATAACGCATGGCTTCGTTCATCGCGTCCTTGAGCGTAGCCGTTCCGCTTTGGACGGGAATCACCTCTGCCCCCAGAATCTTCATTCGAAACACATTGGGCGCCTGACGCCGGATGTCTTCCTCACCCATGAAAATTTTGCATTCCATGCCGAAAAGCGCCGCTACGGTGGCGGTGGCCACACCGTGCTGACCGGCCCCCGTTTCCGCAATGACTTTTTGCTTTCCCATTCGTCGGGCAAGCAGGGCCTGGCCCAGTGTGTTGTTGATTTTATGCGATCCGGTATGGTTCAGATCCTCGCGCTTTAGATAAATCTTTGCTCCGCCAAGAGCTTTGGTTATTCTCTGAGCATAGTAAAGCGGCGTGGGACGTCCTGAATATTCACGCCGGTACCGGTCAAATTCCTTCTCGAAGAATTTATCCTTTCTGGCCTTGTCATAGGCTGTTTCCAGCTCTAGTAAAGCCGGCATCAATGTTTCAGCTGCGTAACGTCCGCCGAAGATGCCGAAATGTCCGTATTGATCAGGTAGCGTTTTCATTTTATCCCCTTCGTTGAAAGACATGTGGCGTCTGAACGCCTGAATCATGGTTTTGAATGATTTGCATCATCCGCTTGATTTTTTCCGGATCTTTTCTGCCGGGTGCGCTTTCCACCCCGCTGTTGATGTCCAGTGCGGCGGGCCGGACCTTGAAAAGCGCTTCGAGCACATTGTTTTCATTCAGGCCTCCGGAAAGAACCAGCGGCTGTGTCACTTTTCCGGCCAGATTCCAGTTGGAGGTTTTGCCCGTTCCACCGTAAAGCCCGTCAGACCGGCTGTCCGCCAGAATGGCAGCCACAGCATATCGGCCGGCTTTTTGTAAATCATCCTCCGTTTTCAATTCCAGCGCTTTGACAACGTGCTTTTCGGGAAAATGGGCACAATAGCCCGGTGTTTCGTCTCCGTGAAACTGCAACATGTCCAGACCGCATTCTTCAAATATTTTTCGAACCAGAATGATTTCCTCATTGACGAAAACGCCTACCCTCACCAGCGTCTTCGGCAGTTTGTTGATAATTCGCACCGCATCCCTAGGGCCGATATATCGGACAGATGGAGGATAGAAAATAAAACCCACAGCCGCCGCACCGCATTGTGAGGCGCACAGGGCATCTTCCAGACAGCAAATACCGCAGATCTTCACCGGTATCATGATGGTTCTTCTCCCAAAAACATGCGCAATTTCCGTCCGATGTCCGAAGCGGTGACCAACCCCTCTCCGATGAGAAAGGCGTGAATACCCGCATTCATCAGAACTTCGATATCCCTGCGGCTTCTGATGGCACTTTCCGCTACGGCCATTCTGTCTCCGGGAATTCTTGATTTCAGTCTGATGCTGGTGTGGATATCCGTTTCAAATGTATCCAGATTCCGGTTATTGACACCGATGATGTCTGCTCCAGCCTCCAGCGCAACATCCAGTTCATCCTGTGTGTGCACCTCGACTAGTGAATGAAGCCCCAGTTCACGGCAAAGCGAAATATAACCGTCCAGATTCCGGCCCAAAACACGAACAATCAGCAATACGGCGTCGGCCCCCATGGCACGGGTTTCATAAATCTGGAGAGGATCGATAATGAAATCCTTCCGCAACACCGGAATCTGAACGGTGTTGCGAATCTGCGTGAGATAATCTTTGTGGCCGCAAAAATATCTCTCATCCGTCAAAACGGAAATCGCGGCCGCCCCGTTTTGTTCGTAAATCTTTGCAATGGATAAAGGATCAAAATGTTCCACCAGCCTGCCCCGAGACGGCGACGCGCACTTCACCTCGGCGATGATTGAACAGGACCCGGAAGAGATGGCTGCGCGAAAATTCCGGCATGGCGGAAGATCCGCAATGGCATTTCTCAACGTGGACAGCGTTGCCGTATTTTTCAGCAATGCCACTTCTTCACTTTTTGTTTCAATAATCTTATCGAGAATCATCATGGATCGACCTGTTGTATTTAGCTGTTGCTCATTTCAATCAAGGCCTGCAATTTCTTCACCGCCTGACCGCTGTCAATGCAATGAGCAGCAATCTTCACGCCCTCTCGCATATCCTCCGCCTTTTCACCGGCAACAATGGCCAGGGCCGCATTCATCAGCACAACATCCCGGCACGGACCCGGTTTGCCCGAAAGCACTTCGCGGACAATTTGAGCGTTAAAAGACGGATCTCCACCAGCAATGGACTCTAACGGCTGGATTTTTCCAACATAGTCCTTCGGATGAATATTATAGGTGCAAATCATGCCGTCTTTGAGTTCCGAAACGCGGGTTTCGCCCGTAATGGTCACTTCGTCGAGACCGTCCGAACCATGGACCACAAATGCCCGCCGGGTTCCCATTTTCTTTAAAACATCTGCAAACATCTCCGTAAGTTTCGGGTCATATACGCCCAGCAATTGTGCAGTGGCTCCCGCCGGATTGCTCAGAGGACCCAACATATTGAAAATCGTGCGGATGCCAATTTCACGCCTCGGACCAATAGCATATTTCATCGCTCCGTGCAGTTTTGGGGCAAACAGAAAACCAATGCCAATTTGCTGAATGCATTCTTCCACGATTTCCTGATCTACGCTGATGTTAATCCCCAGAGCTTCCAAGACGTCGGCGCTGCCACAACCGCTGGATACGGCCCGGTTGCCATGTTTGGCCACAACAATGCCTGCTGCCGCCACAACAAATGCGGTCGTCGTCGAAATATTAAAGGTATTAAGCCTGTCGCCCCCCGTTCCGCACGTATCGACAATGGTGGTGGCGCATGCATTGACACGGGTAGCTTTCTGGCGCATGATCCGCGCCGCGCCGGTCACTTCTTCCACGGTTTCCCCCTTCATCCGTAACGCCGTTATCAAAGCGCCGATTTGCGCGGGCGTAGCCTCTCCTCCCATGATTTCCTCCATGGCGGCCATCATCTCCGTTTCCGGCAAATCAATTCTTCGGACCGCCTTGTCAATGGCTTCTTTCATCATGATGCACATTCCTTTCGTCCCGTATATTTTAAGAAATTTCTGATCATCCGTTTACCCTGCGGCGTCAGCACCGATTCCGGATGAAACTGAATACCCTCTACCGGATATTCTCTATGCCGCAGCCCCATGATTTCTCCTTCGGAGGTTCTTGCGCTGACCTCCAGGCAGTTCGGCACGGTTGCTGGATTGACGAGCAGTGAATGATAACGCCCCGCGGTGAAGGGATTGGGCAGGCCCGCAAAAATCGTTCTACCGTCGTGATGAACCGGTGAGACCTTACCGTGCATGACTCGTTCTGCGCGGACAATCTCGCCACCAAAAGCATAACCAATAGACTGGTGTCCCAGGCAAATGCCCATCAGCGGCACATGGGCATGAAACTCGCGGATCACCTCCACAGTAATCCCCGCCTCGCGCGGAGTGCAAGGGCCGGGAGACAAAAAAATCGCCCTCGGATTCAGCCTGCGGATTTCCCCAAGCGTGATTTGATCGTTGCGATAGACCCGGACATCTTCACCCATCTGCGCCAGGTATTGAACGATATTGAATGTAAATGAATCGTAATTGTCGATCATCAGTATCATACAGCTCTCCTAGTTTCCGTTTTCCAAAACAAATCCGCCTGCGGCCAGTTTTACGGCCATTTGCATGCCGCGTGCTTTGTTCTGTGTTTCCTGTTCTTCAAGCTCAGGCTGTGAATCATAGACAATACCGGCTCCGGCCTGAATATAGATTTTTCCGTCTTTAATCACCATGGTCCGGATCGTAATGCATAGATCCATGTTGCCGCTGAAACTGAAATACCCCACCGCACCGCCATAGGCTCCGCGCCGGATGGGTTCCAGCTCATCAATGATTTGCATGGCGCGAACTTTGGGGGCTCCGGAAAGAGTCCCAGCGGGAAATGTCGCCGCCAGCACGTCAAAAGCGTCCTTTCCCTTGGCCAGTTGCGCCCGGACATTGGATACCAGATGCATGACATGGGAATATTTTTCCACAACCATATATTGATTCACCTGAACAGAACCGGTTTGGGCAATCCGGCCCAGGTCGTTGCGTCCCAGATCGACCAGCATCACATGTTCAGCTCGTTCCTTTTCATCGGATAGCAATTCATCGCACAGCGCCCGGTCTTCCTGCTCCGTACGCCCGCGCGGGCGAGTGCCCGCAATCGGCCTTAACTCCACAGAATCATGCTCCAGGCGCACCATCACTTCGGGTGACGAACCGATTAGCGTCACATCACCAAGCTTGAGAAAAAACAAATAGGGAGAGGGATTGACAAAACGCAGCGCCCGGTAAAGATCCACCGTGTCCGTCTCGCAGGGAGTGGAAAACCTCTGGGAAAGCACCACCTGAATCACATCGCCCGCGGCAATATATTCTTTGGCTTTCTCTACCATCTTTTCATACTTCTTTGCTGTCATATTGGACTCAAAGCGAACCCCCTTCGCCTGCATCGTATCCACAGGGACATCGGTGGGAGCGGCCAGAAGCCGGATCATCCCATCGATTTTATTACAGGCGCTTTGATAGGCATCTTCGGGAGAATCCGCATCCTCCAGATACGCACAGGCAACGACTTTGATCGTGTGACGGACATTATCGAAAATAATCAGGGAATCACTGATGACAAAAACAGACTCGTCCAGATTCAGATCGTCTGGCGGCGCCGCAGGCAACTTTTCAAAATAACGGACCATGTCATAGCCCAAATACCCCACCGCACCGCCAAAGAAACGCGGCAGCCCCGGCATGGCAACCGGCCGGTAGCGGCCAAGCAAATCGCGCAGGAGAGCCAGCGGATCGCCCAAGTGATCCCGCACGGATGTTTTTCCATTTTCCTCAACAAAAACATGAGAACCGCGCACTTTGTAAACAACGCCTGCGTCCGTTCCGATGAAGGAATACCTGCCCCATTTTTCTCCGCCTTCCACGCTTTCCAGCAAATAGACATGGTCTTTGTTCTGAAGTTTTCGTAAAACCGAAACCGGCGTTTCAATATCCGCCAGAATCTCCCGGTAAACAGGAATCAGGTTTCCTCTTTGAGCGCATGCTTCAAACTCTTCTAATTTCGGCTGATACATCTTGGCCTCCTTCTCCAGAAAGAAAAGGCCGCGAAATTTCTTCACGGCCTTTTGGTTAATTCAATAAAAAAGCCGTGGAGTCCTGAGAGGGTCTCCACGGCTTGAACTTTTTTATGATCAGCGGCGGGTCATCCTCCTGTAGGATGCCACCACCAGTTATTGAGCTGTAATTCTAATCCGATTCGGTTCATTCTGTTTTTTCCTTCAAATTTCGGAAGAGACTCTTACCAGCATGAACGGAGGATGTCAATATTTTTTTATTTCGCATAAACATCATTCACGCAAAAGCTTTCCGGGCCCCCGGTTTCTTTTTCCGTTTATTGAAAAAGAAGGATTCGCGGGACTGGGCGGAAAAGGCCTTACGCTTACCCTCATAGCGGCCACGTCCTCCCTGTTCCGGGAAGGCGACCGACACCCTCCGTCTGCCATATTTTTGTTTCGCGAATCTTGCCAGAAAAATCTCAGTAAATCTCGGTTCAATGTCAAAGAAGGAGTGGCTGAGTTCCACTTCAACATTTGAAATGCGCAACTGGGCAATCCCGGCTGTTTCCAGAAGATAGCTCTTTAAGGTTTTTGAATTGAATTTTTCCATTTTCCCCAAATTGACCGACATGCGTACCCGTTCGCCCACTTCGTTTTTTTTACCAGCAGATAAGCGGAGGGGCTCTTTTCTCTGTTCAACATTGATATCAGGCGCATTTCGGTAACCATCCAGAAAAGGGCGGAAAACCTGCGATATCCAGCATGCGATGATTTGATCCTTGCTGAAGGTTTTCAGCTTCTCTGCCGCGGCCGGCAAAAAAGCCTCCATTTCGGCATGCTGGATATCCGTTTTTTTAAGCTCATCCACACGGTACAGAAGCTGTTTCTGGCAAACCTCCGGTCCTGTGGGAATTTTTATCTGCTGGAACTTTTTACCAATTTGCTTTTCCAGAGAAGCAATGCGAAACACTTCCTTGAGGTTGACAATCACAATCGAAAGACCGGTTTTACCGGCCCGGCCTGTGCGACCGCTGCGGTGTGTATAATATTCCACATCGTCCGGCAAATGATAATGAATAATATGTGTCAGGCCACTTACGTCAATTCCCCGCGCCGCAACGTCGGTGGCCACCAGAATTTGCAGACTTCGCAAGCGGAAACGTTTCATGACCGAATCGCGCTGCGCCTGCGACAAGTCACCGTGCAAAGCATCGGCATTATAGCCGTCCTTGATCAAGGCATCCGCCACTTCCTGAGTTTCCGCCCTCGTCCGGCAGAAAACAATCGCATAAATACCTGGGTGAAAATCGGCAATCCTTCTGAGTGCAAGATAACGATCCTTGGCATGCGTCACACAGTATTGGTGAGAAACCCCTTCCGCGCCTGCATTTCGCGTTCCGACCGTGATTTCAACGGGATTTTTCTTATAGCCGCGTGCAATGGCTTCAATTTCCCGTGGCATGGTGGCGGAAAAAAGCAGCACTCTTTTCTCTTCCGGCGTTCCGGCCAGAATGCCATTGAGTTCTTCCGAAAAACCCATGTTCAGCATTTCATCCGCTTCATCGAGCACCAGCCAACGGATGGCGGAAACATCTACTTTTTTTCTGTTGAGCATGTCCAGCATCCGGCCCGGTGTTGCCACAAGAATCTGCGCTCCTGCCGCCACCTGCCGGATTTGCGCAACGATGCTTGCGCCTCCGTAAATCGGCACGATGGTTAAATGATGCATAAACCGGGACATCTTGGCCAAATCCTCCGTGATTTGAAGACACAGTTCGCGCGTTGGCGCCAGGATCAATGCCTGGGTGTGGCGTTCAGAGGCGTTAATCTGCTGAATTAGCGGAATGCCAAAGGCGGCCGTCTTGCCGGTGCCGGTGTGGGCCAGAGCCACCAGATCATCTTTTTGTTTGAATAAAAAAGGGATAACCTGCTGCTGCACAGGCATCGGCAGATCAAATCCCATCTCTTGGATGGCTTTCAAAATTCGTTTGTCAATTTCCGATTCCCGGAAATCCGTCATTCTTGTATTCATGGCCTACCTTTCTTACGGACGTTGTTTTTTAGGAAAATACCTCACCTTGCTTATATTTTTAAAATCAGAATCTTGAGTCCATATCGTCGCTTTGAATGCTTGGGCTGTTGCAAGAATAATACTGTCTGCCATTGGAAGCTGATATTCAAGACTCAGCCTTGCGGCCGCCAGTGCCAAGGAAGTATTCAAATCGATGACTTTCCCTTTTTGCATGGCCACAACCGCCTGCAATGCCTCGTTTTCACTGGATTCCCGGAGAACAACCTTAAATACTTCGTATACGGTGATTGCAGGAACAATCAGCGTGGCTGTACTGCTCAATGGCTCTACAAAATGCTCTGCGTTTATTTCATCAGCAAAATAAGCCAACCAGCCTGAAGAATCCACAATATTCATAATCTGTCTTCCTCACGCCTAAATTCCGTGCTGATGCCTTTGAGAAATCCCCGGAGCTCTTTGATTTCGCGCTCGGGAATGAGCTCAATCCTTCCTGCATATTCCACAATTTGCATTTTTTGACCTGGCTGAAGTTTGAGTGATTCTCTGACACTTTTCGGTATAACCACCTGATATTTCGGCGATAAAGTAACTAATTGCATAACATTACCTCCATCGATATGTTATCGTATTACGATATTACAATCGATAAGATTCTGTCAATTGTTTTATTCTCGCGGACATCCATTAACAAACTACCGGGCTTATCTCTTTCATCGGAAACAAAAACTGGCTGCATCAGAGATTGGGCGTTATGGATCGTTGTAAGGGTAATCGCTATTCGATGATTAAAGAACATTGTCCGTCTGCATTCTTACCGAACAGGGCCGGCGTTGGAACGTGTCGCCCGGCGAAGGAATAGCAGAATTTTAGGCAGTGAAAAAAGACATTGTGCTTTTTGATCTGGATGATTATACCTTCACCAATGCCAAGGCAAAAAAACCAAAATACCCGGGGCAGGGTTTGATCAGCCTTATGCCGACTTGGTTCAAAGGCTTCATCAAAAGCCGCAGGCTCCGGGCTGGACAAAGGAGAGGTATGGAAGTCTATATCAATGACATTGCTGCTTTTTTACCCAACGATCCGGTTCCCAATGATGAGATGGAGGCGGTGCTGGGAAAAGTTCATGATATTCCTTCTCCCGTGAAGGATAAAATTTTGAAGAATAACGGCATTCGCCTGCGTTACTATGCAATTGACCGGAACACGGGAAAATTGAACTTCACCAATGCCCAGCTTGCAGCCAATGCAATCCAGCTTCTCAAGCCTCACGAAAACTTCTCCATCAACGAAATTCAGTGCCTGTGCTGTGGAACCACCATGGCGGATGTGATGGCTCCGGGACATGCAAGCATGGTGGCGGGAGATCTGGGACTTGGTCCTTGTGAAGTCATTAGTACCTCCGGAATCTGCCTTTCCGGTATTACGGCACTGAAAGCCGCTTACGCCAATGTCGCATTGGGATGGAGCGAAAATGCGGTCGCCACCGGTTCCGAGCTGGCTTCATCTTTGCTGATTTCAGATTTTTTTGAACATTTGCCGGAGAAACCTGACCTGATGAACAATCCGGTTCTGGTTTTTGAATCGGATTTCTTGCGCTGGATGCTCTCTGATGCTGCGGGCGCCGTTTTTCTGTCTTCATCCCCCAATCAAAGCGGCTTGTCGCTTCGTCTGGACTGGATTGAGCATATTTCTTTCGCCGGACAGATGGAAACCTGTATGTATGCCGGCGGCCATAAAAATGAAGACGGCACGGTCACTGGCTGGCGACAGCTTGGATCTCTTGAGGTAGCGCTCAAACGCAATGATTTTGCTCTCAAGCAGGACACGAAACTTTTGGGACAGCATATTGTCCGACTGACGGTTCAGGAAGGATTATCCAGGACGATTGCACGTCGCGGCATTCGGGCAGTTGGTGTGGACTGGTTTTTGCCGCACTATTCTTCAGAATATTTTCGCGACAAGGTGCATGACGCTATGGTGGATATTGGTTTTGACATTCCTTTCGAGCGATGGTTCACCAATCTTTCCTATAAAGGCAACACCGGATCCGCGTCAATTTATGTCATGATGGAAGAACTGTTCCATTCGGGCAAAATTCAAAAAGGGCAGACGCTGCTTTGCTATATTCCGGAAAGCGGACGTTTTTCCACGGCTTTCATGCAGTTAACGGCCGTATAAAGGCAAAGAAATGATAAGATCCCATCAAATCGTTACCGTGTGGTTAGTCGGACTTGTGTGGATGCTTGTGTTTCCGTGGAATAATGGTCTGGCGGCGGAAAAGCCGACTCTTCAAGATGCGTGGAAAGTGATCCGTACAAAGAAATTTGTGGATCTCACCCATGCCTTTGCGCCGGGGATTCCCCGATGGAGTGGTTTTCCCGATGAAGAGAGACAGACTCTTTATTCGTATGAGCCGGGTGCGGGACGCCTGGGAAGCGGTTTTTATGCTCAGTCTTTCACTCATGTCGGTCAGTGGGGAACACATGTGGACCCTCCCGCCCATTTCGTGAAGGGGTTGCGCACCGTGGACCAGATTGGGGTCAAGGAAATGATTCTGCCCCTGGTGGTGATTGATGTTCATCATCAGGCGGCCCAAAATGCGGATTACACGGTTACGCTAAAAGACATCAGAGCCTGGGAAAAAAAGCACGGTCCAATTCCTGAAGGAGCTTTTGTAGCCATGCGGACCGACTGGAGCAAGCGATGGCCAAGCATGGAGGCCCTACACAACAGGGACGCTGAAGGAATTGCCCATTATCCCGGCTGGAGCCTGGAGGTGTTAAGGTATCTTTATGAGAAGTGCAACATTACCGCATCCGGCCATGAAACAACCGATACGGACCCCGGAGCGGCGGCTTCGCGGGGCGACTATTCCCTGGAGCGGTACATCCTGAATCAAAATCATTACCAAATAGAACTTTTGGCAAATCTGGATCAAGTGCCGGAAAATGGAGCGCTCATTGTTGCCACTTTTCCCAAGCCGCAGGGGGTATCCGGTTTTCCGGCACGGGTATTTGCCATCCTGCCGTAATGGAAAAATAGGAGAACCGGATGATCCCAAACCCGCCATCATATTTGCCTTGCGCTCAATAATATTTCGTATAATAGAACCTTAGAATTTTTTAATACAGGACAGGCGATGAAAATTCAGGAAGTGCCGCAGGATATTACCTATTATGAAGGACAGAAGCGTGCCTGCTATGCGATCAATAACGAAGGCAAATACGTTGTGGTTCCCAGCAGCGGCTGGAGTGTGGAAGATGTGGTCAACGGACTGGCGGTCGATGAAATGGCCACCGCGCTGGAAGAAACCAGAAAAGCTGTGTTTTCGGGATTGAAAAGCCCGCTTTGCTATCATATGCAACGGCGTCAGATGACGCCGGGAATTCTTGCGCAAACAGCTGGAATTGCCACTTTTCGGGTAAAAAGACATTTTCGTCCCGCAATTTTTGCCGAATTGAAGCCTTCTGTGCTGGAGCGTTACGCACGCGCCCTGGCGCTGACGGTGGAGGAGTTGAAGACCGTTCCGCAAACCCCTGAAAGAGAAAGCAAATAACGATGATGGACCAAGAATTCACTTCCGGCGGAAAACCATTTATTCACTATCATTATGCGCATTGTGAAACAGGCGTTACGGCCACGCTGTTTCGCGACCAAGGCGTGGACATCTCCGAACCGATGATTTTCGGTATCGGCAGCGGTATTTTTTTCGGTCATTTGCCGTTTATCAAAATGGCGGGAGTGACCATCAGCACCTACCGGACACAGCCAGGCGCCATCTTCCGCAAAGCGTCCAAACGGTTGGGCGGAAAATTCATCACCCAAAAATACCGCAATCCGCAAAAAGGTATGGACGAGCTGCGACGAGTGCTGCAAACCGGACAGATCGTGGGACTGACCACCAATATTTACTGGCTTTCCTATTTTCCCAACCGGTTCCGCTTTCAGTTTAACGGACACAATATTGTCGTTCTCCGCGAAATCGAGCAGGGTTTTCGCGTGAGCGATCCGGTTTTGGATCATCCTGTGGATTGCCTGACGGAAGATCTGGAAAGAGCGCGTTTTGCCAAAGGGCCTCTGGAACCTCATGGTTTGATGTATTATCCCAAATTCATTCCCCCGGATCCTGATTTGAAAGCGCCCTGCATTCAGGGCATCAAAGACACATGCAGAATGATGCTGAAAATTCCTCTGCCGGTTTTCGGCATTCGCGGCATACGGCTGCTGGCTAAAAAAGTAATTAAAAGCGCTGATGTATATGGTTTTCCGGAGGCCTGCCGCCAGTTGGCCGGCCTGGTGCGGATGCAGGAAGAAGTGGGTACGGGCGGCGCAGGTTTCCGCTATCTTTATGCGGCATTTCTTCAGGAAGCGGCAGAGCTTTTCGGGTCGGGCGAACTGGCCGACCTTTCACGGGAAATGACGGGCATTGGTGATGTCTGGAGAGAATTTGCGGTGGTGTCCGCCCGTATCATCAAACAACGCAAATCCGCCGAGGCTACGTTCGCCAAGGCCGGAGGCTTAATGCTTGTCTGCGCGGGGCGGGAAGAACAGCTTTTTCAAAACCTTTACAAAGTAGCCGGGAAGCTTCGGGCATGAAGGCATTGTCGGTTTCCTCCGTTACATTTCGTTATGAAGATTCACCCCGGCTTGCCCTGGATCAATTTTCTCTTACAATCGCGGAAGGCCGGATGCACGCGCTTTTGGGTCCCAATGGCGCAGGCAAATCCACGCTGATGCGGATCATCACCGGAATTCAAAGAGGCTATTCGGGAAGCGTTCTGGTTTTCGGACACAAAATGCCGGATCGCAGCGCTTTGTTGTCACTTGGTTATGCGCCACAGGCCATTTCTCTTTATCCGACGCTGACGGCTCGTGAAAATCTCCGCTTTTTCGGCGCGATGGCCAATCTTTCCGATGAGGAGCTTGCCCATCGGTCGAAGGAGGTTCTGGATCGAACAGGCCTGAACGACCGCGCGGACGAGCCGGTTTCCCAATATTCCGGCGGTATGCAAAGGCGCTTGAATCTGGCCGTGGCGATTCTGCATGAGCCGAAAATGCTGCTTTTGGATGAGCCGACGGTGGGTGTTGATCCGCAAAGCCGCAACCACATTTATGAAACCCTTCTTTCTCTCCATGCTTCAGGCATGACGATTTTATTATCATCGCATATCATGGAAGAAGCCCAGCGTCTGTGTTCAAACGTGACGCTGATGGACGAAGGCAAAGTCATTTTCGACGGACAGATGTCTGAAATTGACAATCTGGAAAGGTTTTTCCTGGAAAAAACCGGAAGGGGACTACGTGACGGCTAAACGGCAGTTGAAGGAACTTATCAAAAAAGAAATCCTGATTCGGGTCCGCGACAAGCAGACGATTCTTTTGCTTTTCCTCATGCCGATCATTTTGATTTTTTTCATGACCCTGGCCTTGAAGGGGGTTTATATCGACAAAATCAGCGAACGCCAGATCCGGGTGGTTATTGAAAACCCAAGCCGGTTACCCAAAGCAAATCTGCTGGAAGAGAAAATCAGTTCTCATAAACTGATTGCGCGTGTTCATCAGCCACCGGGCGCAGATGCTGAACAAATTTTCGAACAGACGGGCGCGCAGGTGCTGGTTATGATTCCCCCTGGTTTCGACGCAGGCGATATGCCGGTGGAACTCTATTTTGATCCGGTACTGGATACAGGCTACAAGGTTGCCATCCGTTCCCTCATCACCGGCCTGACCGTGGAAGTTGTCATGGGCATTGACAATCTGGACAGCGTTGTCGCCAATCTGATTGTTGAAAAAAGCAGACCCAACCGGGATATTCCCAGCCCGCTTCAGCAAACGGTTCCGGCTTATGCGATTTTTGCGATGTTTTTCATAGCGATTCCCATGTCTATCGGGTTCATCAAGGAAAAAAACGACGGTACGCTCCAGCGCCTTTTTACCTATCCGGTAAACGCCAATCTGGTGGCTCTGGGAAAAATCACTCCCTATTACATGATCAATCTTGTCCAGTTTTTTTTAATGCTGCTGATTGGTGTTTTCATGGCGCCTTCCATGGTGGGCCTGTCTTTTCAACTGGGCCAACATCCCTGGCATCTGTTTCCGGTGACGCTGGTTGTTGCCGCCGCCACAACCGGCTACGGCGTTTTGGTTGCATCGCTGGCGCGAACGCCCGAACAGTCTTCAACAATGGCCGCCACCGGCGCCATCTTGATGGGCGTGCTGGGCGGTATAATGGTGCCGCATTTTGTCATGCCGGCTGTGATGAAAAAGCTGGCCATGGTTTCGCCGATGTACTGGGCGCATCAGGCGTATTTGGATGTTTTTCTACGGAATGCGGCCTTTGAACAAATTTTGCCGAAATTAATTGTGTTGACAGGCTTTGCGGTAGTCTGCTTTTATCTTGCGGGAAGGAGAGTAAGATGGATTTAGAAAAGGCATACGCTGAATTAAATGTAAAATCCAGGGATGAGCTGATTTTCAAGCTCAAGGAACTGGTCATTCGGGCATGTGAAATTACGGATGTGAAAGCGGAAGATGTTCCCACCGAGGTGCCGTTTATCGGCGGGCCGGGACCGCTCAAACTGGATTCGCTGGACGCGATGGAAATCGCGATGGAGCTGCGCTATACATTCGGCGTCGAACTGAAAAATGCTTCCACCGCCGCCAAGGCGATGCAGTCTTTTGATTCACTGGCGGATTTTGTTGTTGAAGCACCAAAGGTGAAAAAGTGATTGGGAAGGGCATGAATATCCGGGGTTGGGGCGCCGTGACTGCGCTGGGCTGGAGCACCGACGAATCCGCGCAAAACCTGCTTGCGGGGCGCGTTCGCCAGGGATCGGTATGTGTCTCGTCGCATCTGACCAATCGGGACTTTAAGGCTTATGAAGTTTCGGGCGACGACAATCCCCTGGAAAAGTCATTCAGAATGCTGGATGCTTCGATAACGGAGGCGTTCGTGCGCGGCGGCCTATCCGAATCTGAAATTGCCGAGTCCGCTCTGCTGGTCGGTACGACCGGCGGAATCTTCATCCGCAACGAATTTGAATTCACCGAATTTGTACGCAGCCATCCCGGCGGGGAATCTCCAGCTATCGCCTGCCGGAACCGCGGCCCCGGCGAAGTGGCGGACAGGATTGCACAAAAATACGGCATCCGCGGCCAGAAGCTTACCTTCAGCATGGCTTGTGTTTCCAGTTCTCATGCAATGGTAGCCGCTGCGCAGCTTTTGGCGCAAGGAAAAATCAAGCGGGCCATCGTGGTCGGTTTTGAGCCGCTGCTTAACCTGACGCTGCAGGGATTTGCCAGCCTGCTGCTTTATGACGCGGAGGCCTGTCGGCCCTTTTGCAACACTCGTTCAGGAATGCAAATCGGTGAAGCCTCTTCCTGCGTCATTTTGGAACAGGAAGCCGTTCCCGCCTCCGGAAACCATTCTTTTTCACTGGTGGGTGGCTGTTTGTATAATGATAACAGCAGCCTCACCTCTGCAGGAACCAACGGCGAGCTGGTGGAAAAGATCCTGTCGCAAACCCTGGACAAAGCCGGACTTGCCGCAGGGCGGATTGTCGCCGTCAAGGCGCACGGCACGGGCACAAGGGACAATGACCTTTCCGAGGGAAGAGGACTGGTCAGAGTGTTTGGGGAAAAAATGCCGCCGGTCATCTCTTTGAAAGGAGCCATCGGTCATTGTCTGGGCGCGGCAGGCGCGGTCGAGACGGCGCTTTGGCTTTCCTGCCTGGAAGAAGGAAAACTGCCTCGCAGTTTTGGCTTTGCGGAAGTTGATCCGGAAATTGGTTTTGCGCCTTCGTTAGAAAACCGGCAGGCGCCGGATGGCGCTTATCTCTTTGCGTTTTTCGGCTTCGGCGGAACCTGCACCAGCTATATCATTACGAAAACAGGACGCCATGAATAAAAAAAACATCCATGTTGAACATTCCTTCTCCACGCTTTCAGTGCTGGCAACCGGTTATCTGGGACCGGCGCTGGTTCCCAACCGGGACCTGCCATGGGAGGAAAAGAATCTGCCGCACCCTCCGGAGGGCCTGGTGCAGGAAATTCTGGGACAACCCCTGCGTCGCGCCGGACGCTTCATCAAGCTGGTGTGTTGCGGCGCGCTTGCCTGCCTGAGAAGCGCGCCCGAAAAGATTTTACAGGATAAAAAGACCGGGATCTTTCTGGCCACGGGGCTTGGCAATATCGATGAGATTCTACCTTTCATCACACAGGTGTTCAAACATGACGGAGGTTATCCCAGCCCGAACCAGTTTGCCAATTCCGTCAGCAACGCCGCGGCTTTTTATCTGGCAAAACGCTGCGATGTCAAAGGTCTTGTTCTCACCGTGTCGCAGGAAGAGTTTTCCTTTGAATCGGCATTGTGGCTGGCGCAAACCTATCTGGAAGCGGGTGAGATTGAGCTTGCGCTTGTAGGCGGTTGCGATGTTTTTACGCCAACCGTGGAAGAATATCGGGAACGTATGAATTTTCATCCCGGTGATGTTTGTGTCGCACCGATGGGCGAGGGCAGTTCCTGGCTATTGCTTGGCCGTTCTGAAAACCGTTCAGTGGGACGACTTCTGTCCGTGAATCTGGAAATCGGTTTCGCGGGTGAGACGCAGGTCGCTCTGGGACAGCAAAAGCTGGAAGAAATGGTGTTGACGGGAAATCTACCGGAAAATGAAGAGAAGATCCGCCGTATTTTTTTGCCGGGGTTTCGCTTAAGCGATACGGACCGGGCGGCCTGGGCATCCGATGGGTGGGAAGTTGACGATTATCTGCCGTTTTGCGGCATTTCACCCACCGCGTCGGCTTTCGGTCTGGCGCGGGCATTATCGCTTTACCGGTCCGCTTCGATTGTTCACTGCAATAAAGACGCTCATGGCAAATCGGCGCTGATTGCGGCGTCAACCTGATTTTTTTGCCAGGATCAATGGATAAGTGAAAAATGACCGCATCCAAAAAAGATTGCCGAACCGATTACCAAATTTCCTCCAAGCGTGAAGGTGATCATCTTTTGCTTGTTCTGGCAGGAGAATTCGGCCTGAAAAATCTGACGTTGTTCAGGAAAGATCTTCGTAAGGAGATGGGCGGACAAAAACTGCAATCCGTCAGCATTGACTTTTCCGGGGTCTGTTACCTGGACAGCGCTGCCGCTCTGGTGTTTTTTCAAATCGAGCAGGAAGCAGACAATCAGGGCTTGGTCCTTCATCTGGTCAATTTAAATGATGAGGCAAAAGGCATTTTCAGTGTCATCCGGACAGACATCCTCGACCGTTTGCCCCTCAAGCCAAAGCAAGGTTCAAAAGGCTTGATCCATGAAGTTGGACAAAAATCCCTGTATCTTGCCCGCGACTTTATCGATTTTGTCACGTTTACCGGCGAGCTGCTTGTGGCCTTACTTTATACTTTCCGGCATCCCCGAAGCCTTCGGGGCAGAGATGTTCTTTTTTATATTCAGCGGGCGGGTGTGGACGGCCTGCCCATCGTCGCCCTGATCGGTTTTTTGATGGGGTTAATCATCGCTTTCATGTCTTTTTTACAGCTCAAACAACTTGGAGCGAACATCTACGTGCCCGCTCTGGTCAGTTTCGGCATGGTCAAGGAGTTGGGCCCGATTATGACGGCCATTCTGGTGGCGGGCCGTTCCGGATCAGCTTTTGCCGCGGAAATCGGAACCATGGCGGTCAATGAAGAGGTAGATGCCCTGCAAACCATGGGTTTTGATCCTGTGCGCTTTCTGGCTGTGCCCAAGGTTCTGGCCACGGTGATTGTCGTGCCCATTCTCACGGTTTATGCGGATTTTTTCGGTATTTTGGGCGGCATGCTCATTGGCGTCACCAGCCTGGACCTCACGGCAAAAACCTACATTCTCCAGTCGCTCAAAACCATCCAAGTATTCGATGTCATTACCAGTCTGATCAAAGCCGCTGTTTTTGCCTGTTTGATTTCCTCCATCGGCTGTCAGCGGGGATTTCAGGTGCGCTCAGGCGCGCAGGATGTTGGCAAATTCACCACATCCGCCGTGGTGACATCCATTTTTCTGATTGTCGTGGCCGACTCTATTTTTGCCGTGATGCTCTATTATATACGAAGCTGATCAAGGAGATGACCTGTGTCGCCATCGGAAGACAAACCCGTCATTGAAATCCGGAATTTGACCGTCCGGTTCGGCAATAATCTTGTTTTTGAAAATGTCAGCTTTTCCGTTTATCGAGGAGAGATTCTGGTGATTGTGGGAGGCAGCGGTTGTGGCAAATCGACATTACTGAAAATGATGATCGGTCTTCATAAACCTTACGAGGGACAGATTTACTATCAGGGAAGCGATATCATCCAAGCCGGAGAAGATGAATTGAACCATTACCGGCGGAATATTGGTGTTCTTTTCCAGTCTGGCGCCCTGTTCAGCTCGATGACGCTTCAGGAAAATATTGCTCTGCCCTTGCAGGAATACACAAATCTTGATTCGGCAACCATAGGCGACATCGTCAAAATCAAACTGGGCATGGTCAATCTGGCCGGTTATGAAAATCATCACCCTTCCGAGCTTTCCGGCGGCATGAAAAAGAGAGCGGGCATTGCCCGCGCAATGGCGCTTGATCCGTCCGTGCTTTTCCTGGATGAATTATCCGCCGGTCTTGATCCGATCACCGCCGCCGAACTTGATGATTTAATTATCAAAACCAATGAAGCGCTGGGAACAACCATGGTGATTGTCAGTCATGAGCTGCAATCTATTTACAAAATCGCTCACAGAGTGTTAATGTTGGATAAGGAAGCCAAAGGGATGATTGCCGAAGGAAAACCCCTGGAATTAAAAGAACATGCGACGGATCAGCGGGTCAGAAGCTTCTTTTTGCGCCAGCTGCCGGAAACAACAGGATGTAAAGAGGTGTTATGACAGCTAAAAGCTCGAAATTCTTGATTGGTCTGTTTGTGATTTTCGGTTCGCTGATTTGCGCGGGGATTCTCATCTGGGTGGGCGCTTCCCGGATTTTCATGAAAGGAACCGTTTATGCAGTCTATTTTGACGAATCCGTCCAGGGATTGCAGGTGGATTCGGCCATCAAATACCGAGGCGTGGAAATCGGCAAGGTTCAAAGCATCAATGTCGCTCCGGATTTCCGTCTGATTGAAGTCATCATGAAGGTGGATCTGGAGGGTGATTTGCAGAAGCACACAATCGCCTCATTGAAAACCGCCGGCATTACCGGCATCGTTTTTATCGAACTGGACAGGATTCGACCCGGCGAACTCAAAGATTCGCCGCAACTTTTATTCAAACCGGATTATCCGGTCATTCCGTCGCGGAAATCGGAAATCAGCCGCTTTCTGGCCGATACCGGAACTATCATGGATAATATCAAAGATATTGATTTTAAAGGGATATCGAATAATCTAAAAAACACGACCTCCGCTATTGAAAAACTGGCGGAAAACAAGAGGCTGCTCAACATCATGATCAATCTGGAATCCTCAACCGCAAACCTGGATGAACTCATGGCCAGAATCAACGAAACGGTGGCCCGGGGCAAGGTGGAGCAGGCGATTTCGGAAACCCTGGGCATTTTATCGGACGCCCGCAAGATGGTCGGAGAGATGAAAAGCGAACTTCATGCGCTGAATTTGCGGGAAAAAGCACAGCGGACGGATACACTGATTGATGATGTTGCCAAAAAAACAAAAGTCATTACGGGTGATCTTCAGGACACATCGGAAAATTTACGGGTTACATCGGAAAATCTGCAAAAGCTTTCCGAGAATCTTTCCAGAGATCCTTCGGAGCTGATTTTCTCCAAACCGCCGCCGCCGCGGAAACCCATGGAATAGAAAGGATGAAGTCATGAGCAATTTATTGAAGAAAATAACCCATGGGGCATTGCACGCCGGTTGCATCTTGCTGATTTTGGCTTTTGGGCTTTCCGGATGCGTTTCCAGCGGCAAGCCGCAATTGGACACGGTAAAATTTCTTCTCTCTTATCCGGCGCCATCCCGGGAAGAATCTGAAATAATTCAAACCTCCTTGAAATTAAACCGGTTTTCCATCGCCGCCGCCTACAACACCACCGGCATGATTTTTCGCCCGGACGATTACAGCATGGATTCCTTCAACTATTCGCGCTGGGCGGTTAACCCCGCGGATATGATTGCCGACTGTCTTCTGCATGATCTGCGCGGAAGCGGTCTTTTTTCCACGGTTTTTTCGCGCTACGAACCAGAGGAGGGCCGTTTTTCCATAACGGGCGGCATCGAAGAATTTTATCTGCGGATGGACAAAAGCTCTCAAACAGCGCTCATCAGCATGACGCTTTCACTGCAGGACAGAGCTGAAAAAGAAATGGTCAAGAAAATGATGTATCAAAAGAAATATGTTCGGGAAGTCGCTTTGCAGGAAAAGTCGCCCAAAGGTTATTGCGAGGCGGCCAGCCGCGCCCTTCAGGCAATGTCCAGGGAGATCATCAACGATATACATGCGGCAGTGAAGGCAAGAACATCAAAAGCACAGGATGAGCCATGACCGAAATACTCGTAAAAACTTGTTCCCGCTTTGAAATGATTGACATTACAGTGGATATTCAGAAAGCAATCCAGGAGGAAAGAATCATATCGGGGGCTGTGCTGGTTTACACGCCCCATACTACGGCGGCGGTGACCATCAATGAAAACGCCGACCCGGATGTTCCCCGAGATATGCTGGTGGCCCTGG
>DAOLNX010000003.1:56217-62790 GCA_035416785.1 Smithellaceae bacterium
GGACCGCATGGTTCCGCTTTTCGCAAATTACCATCATGCGGAGGGCAATTCCGCCGCGCATGTCAAATCCTCCCTGGTGGGCGCCTCCGAGATGGTCATCATTGAAAACGGTCGGCTGGTTCTGGGAACCTGGCAATCCGTTTTCTTTTGCGAATTCGACGGTCCCCGGACGCGAAAGGTTTTGATAAAATTTCCCTAAACGAATGGCTGAGTAGTGGTTGGTGAATGGTGGCTGGAGGCGAGAGGCAATTGGCGAGGATTATGATGAAGTGCGAAGCTTCCGCTCCACTTGCCTGCTGTTGTGGCCATGCGACGAGCTGGGTAATGATTCATGCGGAAAGAACTCTTTTCAGGGATTTAACGCTATCGGCAAGGACGATAATACTCAAAAGGCCAAAGCCTAGGGCCATCCCGCCGATGAAAGGATAAACGGGCATCTGGAGCGTTGCGGATACCTCGCCGCTTTCCCGCATTTCCCATGCGTAATTGAAGGCCTGACGAGTCATCATACCAAAAAGAAGAAAACCGGCAAGATCGCTAACGGACTCCATGACCATCTGGACGCGCTGCGGCATTTTTCTGAAGAAAATTTCTACGGCAATGTGGCCTTTTTCCAAAGTGGTAAATCCCAAGGAAAATGAAACAACAATTGTCGCCAGAAAGCCGACCAACTCGTAAGCGCCGGGGATGGGTTTGCCCAGCATACGTAAAACAACATCAGCCGTGGACAAAAGCATCATGGCAATGACCGCAATACAGGCAACAATGTTGAACCCTTTTCCTGCTTTTTCAAGATACTTGATCGTCCGAAGCATGGATGATTTTTCCCTTTTTGAATACAAAACAAAAAAGACAATGTCGAAACAGCCGAAACACCAAAAGGGTTTTGTCTGCAAAAACCGTTATCAACATCTTCTCTTTTTCAAGTCACCTCACTGGGAGGGGTTTCGGATGGCCTTGCAATACATCAGCGCAATGCTTTTGAATTCATTGCAATTAATAAACAGGAATGTTTTTTCTGAACATATCCGCAATAATGTTTTCCATCGAGTAAAGGCCTGCCGAAGCGTCAATCAGCCATTTGGCGGCAAAAATCGCCCCTTGCCCGAACGCCTGCTTACTGATGCTTTCATGAACCAGTCGAATGGTTTGGTATGGAAATCCGAAAATAATTTCATGCTTTCCGACAATGCCGCCCACACGTACAGAGTTGACATGTTTTTCTCTTTCCAGTCCCAGAATGTGAGCAATTTTCAAAGCGGTTCCTGATTTTTCCTTCTTGTCCCGGAAATGCTCTTCTACGATTTCAATGTCCGCATGAGGGGCTATACCTTGAAGGACCTGTGAGGCCACCAAAAGAAAATTGATACCCAGGGTGATATTGGGTGAATAAAGTACGGCGGTTTTTTTAGCCATTTCAGTCAATGTCTCGATGTCTTCCTCTTTGTATTTCGAAATGGCGGAAATAATTCTGATGCCGCTTTCCGCGGCAGATGCATATTGCTTATACGCCTTGGGGCTTGAAAAATCGACAAGAACATCTACTGGATTTTGCGTATAAAAACAAGGTGTTATTTCGTCAACAGCATAAATAGGAGTGCTGTCGGTTTCATAGCCCAAAAGACGCGTTGCATACTTGTGATTATCCTTATGCGTTCGCCGGATTACCCATTCCAGATCAAACATGCCGTCTTTATAAAGCTCGTCTGCAACCATCCTGCCTGTTTTTCCAAAGCCGAAAAGACCCGCCCTGATTTTTTTTACCGTATGAACTGGTTTGGTTTTCATGTTTCAATCCTCTGAATGAATAATCATTACAGTTCCCATAAAAAAAACCGCCACCTGATTTCAGAAATCAGATGGCGGCCCGACCATCAGGAAACCTTCATCCGTCCTTTCGGACATATGAACCCGTTTGCTATTTCGGTGCGCGAAATTCGCACGGCAGGCTTTTTCCAACCCGCGTATTTTTCCTACTATGGAAAGCGGCAAAAATCAAGTTTTTTAGGATTGTTGTTAGCTTATTTACATTATTGCAATATACTTGAATTTCAGACTTCCTGATCTCGGCGGAAATAAGCCTGGCACATTTTTCGTTTTCGGGGCGAATCACACCAGGCAAAAAATCATTTTAGCGCCGGTTTCCGGGTGACAGAATTCCAGTTTTGTCAAGTCATCAAGTAGAGCAGCGATAGCCTTATCGTGAGCAGGCGATGCCATTCTGTGGATGCGGATGGTCAGGGTATTGGCCGAACAATCCGGTTCAATATCAGCAGATGAGACAAACAATTCCCTGACCAGAGCCCGGGCCTCCTCCACATTTTTCAAATGACGGGGCAAAATGTTTACCATGGCCGTTTCAGCGCGGTAGGCAATCATTTTCACCGTGTCCGACAACTGCTTGCTTAAGGGCAACAATTGAGTGGGGCGCTGATTTCCTCCGAGATCAGGAAGTCTGAGTTTAAGCGACTCTTCCAAGATGCGTTCTTTTAAAAATGCTGTTTCTTTCATCATACAGACCGACCGGTCTCCCTTATACCGCGGGACATCCTGCCGTATCCATCATTTTTTACGATGTTTTCGCTAATAACCTTTTGGCCGCGCCGACAACGTCCTCAACGGTAATCAGCATCATACAGCGAAAATCGGTCGGACAGGTTTTCTTCAGGCAAGGACTGCATGGCACCGCTTTGCGCACCAGGGCCGTCTTTTCTCCCGGGGGAGATGTCGTCACCGGATTGGTGGACCCGAAAACGGCAACCGTGGGAATGTTCAAGCCGCCCGCGACATGCATGAGTCCCGAATCATTGCTTACAAACAGCCGGCATTGCGAGATCAGGTAAACCGTTTCTTCAAGCGATGTGACCCCCGCAAGATTGATCATACCGGTTAGCGACTTTTTCCGCACCTGCTCGGCCGTTTCCCAGTCCGACAAGGCTCCGAAAAGGACCGTCTTTCCATTGAATTCTCTTTGGAGTTGATCTCCCGCTTCTGCAAATCTTTCCGGAAGCCATCTTTTTGCAGGACCATACGTCGCGCCGGGCGCCATACCGATTAGAAATCCGTTGTCATCCGGAAGATACTGCCGCAATACACTTTTGGCCTTTGCCAAAGAGATCTGCGTTTCCAGATGCAAAGCGCGATCAATATCCGCCCCTCCCAGCGCTTTCACCATTTCCAGATAGTAGTCGATCTGGTGCAGCTGGAAAATTTCCCTCCGTCGCCGAATGGGGTGTGTCAGTAAAAAGCTCCGGCCGTCGGAATTGTAGCCCGCCCGAATACGGATACCCGCCGTCCAGGCGATAATTGCAGCTTCAATGGCATTTTGCAGAAGAATGGCCGCATCAAAATTTCTGGATTGTAACTGCCGGGCCAGTCGAAAAACGCCCCAAGCATTGTCATTCTCCTTTTGATATGGAATGATCTCATCCGCACAGGAAAAAAGTCTGTAAATGTCCGTAACCGGCGGTTTGGCCAGAATGGCCAGATGCGCATCCGGATAAGCGGCACGCACAGAGGCAACGGCCGGCAGAGTCATAATCGCATCGCCAATCCAATTGGTGCCCCGAATCAATATTCTGGAAAGACCAGTTTGTGGCAGTTTTTTTTCTTTGTCCGGCTTCAAGAATTTCCTCTCTTTCTGACCTGGCAAAGCTTGGTTTTCCAGCGTTGATGGAGCCAGAACCACTGTTCCGGATATTTCCGGATGTGCGCTTCCATCACACCGGCATAGTTTTGGGTATTGGTGAGAATATCCTGTTCCCGATGACCAGTCATGACGGTTTCCATCTTCGGACCAATTTCCGTTACATATTTGCCACTTGGCATACGGGTTGTAAATATGGGCAAAACCGCCGCCCCGGTGCGCATCGCCACCAGCGCCACGCCCGCAGTAGTGCAAGCCGGTCTTCCTAAAAAATCAACAAATACTCCCTCACCGACATCAACATTCTGGTCAATCAGGAGTTCGATGGCTTCCCCTTTTTTCAGTAGTTTCAGCATCGGGCGCATGGCATTTTCCTTGTGAAGAAGGCCGATGCCCAACCTCGAACGGACAAAGGCCGTGCCCTCCTCCAGAAAAGGGTTGTCCAAAACGCGTGCCATAAAAATTGGAGGCCGGAACAAAACAGCCAGCGCAGCGCTGCCGATTTCCCAGTTTCCAAAATGACCGGTTATTAAAAGCACGCCCTTGCCTTCCCGGCAAGCCTTTTCATAATGTTCCATACCGTTCACAGAAACCCAATGATGAAGATTATCCTTGTTGATGTTCAGAATTTCCGGAAACTCCGCAAAAAGAGTTGCAAAACCCGCACAGGATTTCTTCAGGATTTGCTGCAGTTCTTTCGTGGACTTATCCGGAAAGGAACGGCTGAGATTGTGCATGGCAATCAGTTTATGCTTGAACAGGACTTGGCTGGCCAAACCCGCCACGCCCTTCAAAACAATTCGCCGCAGAGGCAACGAAAAAATGTAACACAGAATCATGGCGATTCGGATCTTCGCGCTTATCGGTCTTTCTGTTTCTACAGACATGGCATTATCCATTGCGGACAGGCGCAGGCAACCGCTCTAAAATAAAATGTTCCAGAAGATCACTGGACGGTTGCATTTTCATTTTCATGCGCATGATCCAGATTCTTTTTAAAAATTCGGCATGTCCGGCAAGTCGCATGGCGTCTTTTTCCGTGGTCACCCAGTAATCAGCATTTTCCTTCTGAAACCGACCTTTTATTGCTTCCAGATCAAAACGGTTGTAGGCATAGTGATCTGGAAACGGCAGAAATGCACAAATCTCCGTTCCTGCTTCCAGTAATAATTTTTCGAACGATGCGGGCCTGGCAATGCCGCAAAAAGCGCATATTTTCCTGCCACGAAGGTTTTCCGGAGACATGAGGGTTCGTTCATCTCCGCTTTTCATGTCCTCAAAAGAATGAACGGAGCGAAAAACGGGTATACCCATCCTACCGGCCATTCTGGCAATATCGGGGTCCAAAGGCCCTGCAGCTTCAGCCCGTGTCAAAAGGATACAACTGGCACGACCAAGCCCTTCCGGCGGTTCACGCAATTCACCTCGAGGCAAAAGATGCCCGTTCCCCAGCGGTTTTTCTCCGTCCAGCAAGACAATATCCAAATCCCGGACGATTTGCCGGTGCTGGAAGGCATCATCGCAAATCAGGACATTGGCACCAAAGCGGTTAATGGCCGCCTGTCCCGTCAATACACGCCTTGCACCGGTCAACACCGGAATACCGGGCAGGGATCGGGCTAATAGCACCGGCTCGTCACCCGCTGTTTCTACATCCAGGAGAACGCCATTTTCATCGGAAACCACATTGACGGACGCGCTGCTTTTGCCGCCATAGCCCCGGCTGAGAATCGCGGGCGAATAGCCATGACTCTTCAGCAATTTGGCCACCAGGACGACACAGGGCGTTTTTCCCGTTCCGCCAACCGAAATGTTTCCAATACTGATAACCGGACAGGATAAGCGAACCGTCTTCAGAAGACGACGATCATAGAGCCGATTTCGGAAACCAGCAACTAGCCGATAGATTTGAGCAAAAAGGAAAAGAATCGCTCTGACCGGGCTAAGGCGGCGATATTCATCATCATTCCATATCCTTTGCCAATCGGTCATGGCCGTATCCTTCATCATTGAACTGCAAATTATACAGGCGGAAGTACTCGCCTTTCCGGGCCATCAGTGTTTCATGATTCCCTTCTTCCACGATTTCTCCATTGACCAAAGCAATAATCCGATTGGCATTGCGGATGGTGGAAAGCCGATGCGCGATAACCAAGGTAGTCCGCCCCTTCATCAAATTATCTAATGCTCCTTGTACTTCGATTTCCGCTTCCGTGTCCAGCGACGATGTTGCTTCGTCCAGAATCAGGATGGGAGCATTCTTGAGCAATGCTCGCGCAATGGAAATGCGTTGTTTCTCACCGCCGGAGAGTTTGGTGCCCAATTCTCCGATATTGGACTCGTAGCCGTTCGGCAGTTTGACAATAAAATCATGAGCATTGGCGGCTCGGGCGGCGTTATAAATTTCTTCATCCGTTCTCCGGATGTCGCCATAGGCAATATTGTTTTTTACGGTATCGTTGAAAAGAATGGTCTGCTGCGTAACGATGGCAATCTGGCGGCGCAGTGAAGACAAAGTCACATCACGCACATCATGACCGTCAATCAAAACGCGGCCTTGTGTTACATCGTAAAAGCGGGGAATCAGATTGACCAGCGATGTTTTGCCACCTCCGCTCATGCCTACAAAGGCAATCACTTCGCCTGCCCGAATTGAGAGATTAATATTTTTCAACACCGGTTTATCAACATAGCAGAAAGTAACATCTTCCAGATCGATACTCCGGGTAATCGGAGGAAGCAAAAGGGCATCCGGTTTGTCTTCGATGTCCGGAACGCGGTCGATGATGCTGAAAATCCGCTCCGCACCGGCAATGCCCTGATTGATGGTGTTATTCACGTTGGTAAGCCGTTTCACTGGTTCGTAAAGCATCAGCATCGCTGCAATAAAAGAAAAGAAAGTGCCTGGAGTGGAATGGCCCTGCACC
>DAOLNX010000004.1:0-57853 GCA_035416785.1 Smithellaceae bacterium
TCCACCGCTGCTACCGGCGCCAATTTAATCGTTCAACTGCCGTTTTTAGGATGAAAGCACAGGCAAATCAGAAAGCGACAAAACCCAACGACGTTTTCTGCATTTCTGTGCTTATTCCGATGGATGATCTTGATATGGAAAAGATAACGTGATACTTTACCGTCAAGATGATCAAGAAATGGTTCAAAATACAAACCAGGCAGATTATGCCCGTCCAGTTTATTCTGGAAGGCTATGAAGGAATGGCGACGGTTACGACAATTGATTCGCGGGTGGCCATTCTCCAGGTTTTAATTATGCAAGATTTTATTCAGGAAATGGAAGATATTTTAGGCAATTTGCAAAACAAATACCGGATGCAGGAAATTCCGTCTGGTGCAGATCAGGTGTCTTGATGCTGATGTTGACTCATACCAATTTGTTGCAGTCGATGATGAAGGATTTCGGCATGGCCGACGGAGATCCTGATATCTATATCTATAATATCGCCCCGGATTTATTGACGATTCATCCCGAAATTACCTCTGACCAGACTCATTTGATCCACCGGTTTCTTTCGCCTCCGCCGGACCATGAGCGCACGGCCTACATCATGTTTCATCTTCTGGTGGATGACATGGCGCATTATGGCGAATTATCGCTCCAATGCCGGGAGGGTTTCGATCCTCATTCCTCAGGCTACACCTACGTTCAGGGAAACCATTTCATTGGAAATATTATGGATTTGTACAAAATGCTGGACAAAGACATTTCATACAGCGATGCGGCCTACCGGTCTCATCTGGTGATTGAAATGATTTATGATCTGGTGATTTTGTCGCATATTCAGGCGGACGGCTCGATTGCGCTTTTGGAAAATGCCATTCATTTTACGTGCGACCATCGACAAAATGAATTTTGCGAAAATATTTCATGGCTTTACGGCATTGAAAAAGCTCATAGCCGGGAGGTATTGAAAAGCGCGGCATCCTATCTGACCCGGGAAAGAATGGAAAAATTCATGAACATCGAAGGCCGAATCCGTCTTTTTACAGACAAATTCGGCCTTCGAAATAACAATCATTTGTTTGCCGATGCCATTGCCTCTTTATTTCAGAGTGCACTGAACTCCATTGAAAATGAAAAATTTCTTTCGGAAACGGAAGCGGCCATTAAGAAAATGGGCTGGCGTCCAACCGGTTAAGCGGCTTTCTTCACAAATCCGGAGCGGATGCAGCGTGTGCAAACCTTCACCTTTTTTACGGAGCCTGTTTTTTCATCAACACAGCGTAAACTTTGCAGGTTCGGACGCCACATGGTTTTGCTTTTGTTGTTGGCGTGGCTGACGTTGTTGCCAACCTGAGGTTTCTTTCCACATACTTCACAAACACGGGACATAACTAAACTCCTTCAGAAAAAATGTGTGCGTTCCTAAACCACAACACTTAATTTTGCAAGATTTTTTTTTAATTTCTCATCTCTGCCAACTGTCCCGTGCTTTCCAGAACGCGTAGCCAGACATTGCCCTGGGGGTCAATTCGCCTGCCGGAAATGACGGCGGAAAGAGGCAGATGGACATAATCCTCTTTTCGCAGGGCCACCAGAAGGCCGGTTTTCCCCGCCATGGCTGCGTGGACGGAGTATTGCCCCAGCGAACTGCAATAAATGCTGTCCGAGGCATTGGCCGGAACGGAGCGAATCAGATAACTGGGTTCAATATATTTTAAATTGATTTCCTGGGAAATCGTTTGGAAATGTTTTTCAATGGCATTTTTAAGAAAGAGGCCTATGTCATGAAGGCGGACATTGCCCGATGCATCGGTTTTCTGCTTTTCAGCGTCTTTCTGCATCAGTTCCTGCCCCGCTCCTTCCGCTACCAGAATCACTGCATGTCCTCTTGCCTGCATGCGTTTTTCAAGAGATTTCAAAAAACCATTGTCGCCGTCCAAATCAAATGGTACTTCAGGAATCAGCACAAAATTCACGTCACCCTGGGCCATCGCCGCAGTTGCAGCAATATAACCGGACAGGCGGCCCATAATTTTCACCAGGCCGATGCCGTTATAGGCGCCTTTGGCTTCCACATGAGCGCTGCGCAGGGCTTCGACAGTCTTTTCAATCGCCGTATCAAAACCGAAGGACTTTTCAATCAGATTCAGGTCGTTATCAATGGTTTTGGGAATGCCGACCACCGAAATTTTCACGTTTCTTGCTACAGCTTCCCTGCTGATCGTTTCCGCGGCCCGCATCGTGCCGTCACCTCCGACACAAAACAGCATGTTGATCTTTTGCTTATCCAGATAATCCACCATGACGGAAGGCTCCTGTGGTCCCCGGGATGAGGAAAGAATGCTTCCGCCGATATGTTTGATATCCTTCACGGAATCCGGAGTCAGATGCAGAGGCTTGTATCCGAAGGCAGGATTCAGTCCTCGCAGGCCGTACTTGATGCCGAGGATATTGCCGACGGAGTAGCGATGGTAAAGCGTCATGGTTATGGAACGGATCACATCATTGATGCCGGGACAGAGGCCGCCGCAGGTGACAATTGCGGCTTTTGTTGTCGCAGGTTCAAAGTATATTTTTTCCCGGGGGCCGGCCGGTTCCAGAGATAGAGGAATACTTCCGGTATCTTTGATCCCTTCATAGGCATCCAGACGGGAGTGAAATAAGATCCGATCGCTGTCGGAGGTGAAATTCTGGATTTTTAAAGGTGAATGGATTGAACAGGGACCGAGGTTGGTAATCGTGAAGGTTTGACTCATAAATTTATCTCCTTTGGTTCATGACTTGTCGTGCTGCGTTTCTGCCGGAAATCATTTCTGCATCAAAGCCTGCGTCTGAAAGCAGGGATGCTCCGGTGAGGAAAATATTGGGAAATCTGGTTTTATGACTTTTGGCGGAAAACGAGGTCAGAAATGGGTTGCGCACATCATATTTTGGATTAATAATACCTCGATAATTTATTGAAATATCGATGGAATGATCAATATTTGAAAACAAGATGTTTTCTTTGAAAAAAGGCAGGAAGAATTCCAGCCGATCGATGAGGTTCTGGGCTTCGTGATGGAGCGCTTCTGTCGTCCAGCGTTGGGGATCATCGGGAAGATAAACGGTTGCGGATACGGATGTTGTCGAAACGGATAAAGGTTTGTCTTTTTCGGGAAGACTGGTTTCCAGAATGATCAGGTTGTTGTCGTAAAGGTCTTTAGACACATCCGGAACTACGGCAATATGTCTGGCCATTTGTTCGGGAAGGCATTTTGCTGGCACGCCCAGAAAAAGGGTAAAAGGATAATAAAGAATTTTAGCCGGACGAAACCAGTCTGAAAGATGAATAAATTTCTTTTGCCCCAAAATTCGGGGTAACTGACCGGACTTGGTGCTGAAAATACAATTCTGACCGGAGGTCCGCAGCACTTTCCCGTCCGGGGCTTTCAATTCCAATTCTATGGTTTTGGAATGGGTCAGAGATTCAAAACCATAGCGAGGAAGATATAATCCCTCTTTACTTTCCAGTTTCTCGATAAGCGCGTTGAACAAGAATTGCTTTCCGGATGGAAAATACGAAACGCCGCGCAGCGGAGCGCAATATTGAAACGCCGCAGCAAAGGAAAACATGTCATGCAGGTTGAAAGAAAGCAGAGCCTGCTGGGCCTCCCAGACCTTTTCCAGAGACGCGTTTTGCGAAAGAATCTTGTCAAACGCGATGATACTGTATTTATACTTGAAAATATCAGGGTAAATTTTCAAATAGTCGATATATTCTTTGAAAGTCCGGGGTTGAATTTCCGGATGATGCTCCATCCAGTTCTGAAAAATGCTGGATGCTTCAATGGTCATATCGAAATAAGCACGGATTTCCGTCTCGAATTCCGGAAATTCTCTGGCGAACTCGCTTTGCAGTAAAGATAAATCCCCTGAAAAATCAATGCGATGTTCGGGAAGAAGAATCTGATAGGCAGGATCGGGAACAACAGAAGCCTCTTCGGGAAGAGGAATCTCAAGCTGTTCCAGAATGGATAAACCCAACTGCCCCATCCCCAATCCGGAAAGCGGCATGGCGTCAAGATTGAAGACAAAATCGCCAAGAACTTGCAGACCTCCCAGGCCACTTTCCGCAATCAGCAGTGTTTTCAAGCCATTTTGCGCAGCATAGGCAGCCGAGACATGAGAGGCAAGATCATCACCAATTACCAGCAGATCATACATAGGCGAAATATTTATCTCCGCAACCAGACAGCGAGGAAACCGGTTAAGTGCCCAAGGGGGGATTATGCAGCACGGCAGAGAGAGTATCTTGCATATCCGATATTCTTACCTGACGGCCGTTTTTGGAGATCCGCCCTTCGGCAAAATAGCGGATGGCTTCCGGGTAGATTTTATGTTCTTGTTCAAGGATTCTTTGCGCCAGCCCTTCCGCGGAATCTCCAGGAAGAACCGGAACAACTGCCTGAATGATAATGGGGCCTGTGTCCACCCCTTCATCTACAAAATGAACCGTGCAGCCGGAAAATTTCACGCCATAGTCAACAGCTTTCTGTTGGACATGCATTCCGGGAAAGGAAGGAAGCAGGGCAGGATGAATATTGATGATTCGCTCGGGAAAAGCGCGTAAAAAGGACGGCGAAAGTAGCCGCATAAAACCGGCCAGCACCACGAGTTCAACGTTTTTTTCTTTCAGGATGCGGATTAATTCGGCATCAAATTCTTCCCGGCCGGCAAAAGGTTGAGAATTCAAAAAAACGCAGGGAATACCATGTTTTTTGGCCCGTTCCAGACCATGGGCCTTTTCAGTGTTGCTGATGACGATTTGAATTTGCGCGGCAAGTTTTCCCTGTTCGATGTGATCAATAATGGACTGAAGGTTGGAACCTCCGCCGGAAATCAAAACGCCCAGTTTTAAAAGTTCAGCCATAAATCGCCATTACATGTCCGAAAAACAAACGGATGCCTGACCGGCTTCCTTTTTCTCGACCGTTCCAATCAAAAAGGCGGTTTCCTCCATCGCTTTCAGACGCTCCATAATTTCTCCCGCATCTTTTTCCGAAACGATCATCATCATGCCGATCCCCATATTGAAAACCCGGAACATCTCTTTTTCCTCAACATGTCCGATGTCCTGAATAACAGAAAAAATCGGAGGTATTGTCCAGTTGCGGTTGATGACGCAGCGGCATACGTCCGGAATAATGCGGGGAATATTGTCGTAAAAACCTCCTCCGGTGACATGAATCAGACCCTTGATGTTAAAGTTCTTGATCAGGTTCAAAAGGGTTTTTACATAAATCCGTGTCGGTTTCAGCAATTCCTCGCCGATGGTTCTGGAAAGACCGGGGACGGAGTCATGCACGGAGAAACCGCCTTTTTCCAGGAGCACCTTGCGTGCCAGAGAAAAGCCATTGCTGTGCAAACCGCTTGAGGCCAAGCCAATGACCCGGTCATTAATACTGATGGTGGAACCGTCAATGAGCCTTTCCTGGTCTACCACGCCCACGCAAAATCCGGCCAGATCATATTTGCCGCCGGAATAAAAACCGGGCATTTCCGCTGTTTCGCCGCCTAAAAGGGCGCAGCCGGCCTGGCGACAGCCTTCGACGATTCCTTCGACAATCTTAACGCTTTTTTCAACGTCAATGCTGCCTGTGGCCAAATAATCCAGAAAAAAGAGAGGCTCAGCTCCCTGAACAACGACGTCGTTGACCGACATGGCCACCAGATCAATGCCGATCGTATCGTGTTTGTCCATCAACTGCGCAATTTTGAGTTTTGTGCCTACGCCATCGGTTGAAGAAACCAGAATCGGATTTTTCATTCTAGCTGTATCAAAACGAAACAAGCCTCCGAAGCCGCCGATGGGAGAAAGCACTTCTCTGCGGGAGCTCGTTTTAATCAGAGGTTTGATACGTTCAATAAATACATTCGCCGTGTCAATATCTACGCCCGCTTCTTGGTAACTCGTTGATCCGGATGTTTTTGTCATAGGACTCCAAAACTCTCATTCATGTTTTTTTCAAAAAATTGGGTTACGTTTAACGCAATTCAGTATCTGTGTCAATCCATCAATCATGAGCTTGCGGAAACAAATTTTTTTTGTTAACAAAAACACATTCATATCATTAAGGATTTTTCCTGTCTGTTTTGCGGAGATGCCATGGAGTCCTTCATAAAACATTTGCAGAAAATCGAACAACCTCTGCGTTTTGCTGCCGGGCAGAATTTTAAAAATCTTAACGCTATCAAGAGTTTGGGAAAGTCATTGACGGCGCTGATCGCCCGGCTGATGGCTGCCATTCCACCAGGGCTGAAAAACCGACTGGAACCGGCGTTGGGCAACCTGATGCTCATTTTTTCCGATTACGATGACCAGGACATCTTCGTCCGGGAAAAGAAAATATCGGAAGCCTTGCTGATTCTGGACAGGCTCAAAGATGCAATCGAAATGGCCGAAGTCCGCAAACCAATTTCTCCTTTTCAGGACAAACTCATTGAAAAAAGGATTCTGGATGTAAAAGTTTCCGCTGAAAAACTGTCTGTTCCGGTACAGTATCTCAAAGGGGTCGGTCCGAAGATGGCCGCCCGCTTCGCCGCAAAAAAAATTCGTACCTTGGAAGATCTGCTTTTTTTTCTGCCCCGTTCTTATGAAGACCGACGGGAAATCCGGAAAATCAACAAGCTGGAAACGGGAAAAGTTCAGACAATCGTTGCAACTGTAGCTACCTGTGAATTCCGGCAATACGCCCAAAAAAGGATTCTGGAAGTTCTGGTGGTCGACGGCACGTCCGGTCTAACCATCAAGTGGTTCAAGGGAATGTCTTACCTAGCCGGCGTTTTTCATAAGGGCGTAAGGGCAATTTTTACCGGACAGGTCACACCCGATTATCAAGGCAAATCCATGATTCATCCCGACTATGAAATCCTTGAGGAGGGGGATGAAGATAATATCTTGAATTTTAAGCGTATTGTTCCTATTTACTCTGAAACGGAAGGGCTGCATCAGAAATATATCCGCAAGGTGATGGAGGCCGCGCTGGAAAATTATTCCCGCTATTATTCCTCACCGATTCCGGACGACATCTGCCGCAAACGAAACCTGATGAATATTCACGAAGCGCTGCTGGAAGTGCATTTTCCCGATCGTACCGAAGATATTCATCTTTTGCTGGAGTCCCGTTCCGAAGCGCATCGGAGATTGATATATGATGAGTTTTTCTTTTTTCAATTGGGGATGGCGACAAAGAAAAATGGGCAACTTCTGGAGCGAGGCATTGCTTTTACGCTTGGCGGCCGACTGCTGGAAACATTTTATGCGTCCTTGCCTTTTGTATTGACCGGAGCGCAACTCCGCGTGATTAATGAAATTCAGAAAGATCTGTCATCCCCTGGCGCCATGAACCGACTGCTTCAGGGTGATGTCGGAAGCGGAAAAACACTGGTGGCTATGGCTTCCATGATTACGGTTTGCGAAAACGGCTATCAGGCGGCTCTGATGGCGCCTACCGAAATTTTGGCGAAACAGCACTATGCGACTTTTTGTGCTTGGGCGCAACCCATCGGTTTAAAAGTGGTTTTGCTGACCGGCAGCATGACGAACGCCGTTCGAAGTGAAGCGCTGGAACAGATAAAAGCCGGTCAGGTCGACATCATTCTCGGTACGCATGCGCTGATTCAGGAGGATGTTGATTTCCGGAGACTGGGTTTGGTCGTCATTGACGAGCAGCACCGTTTCGGTGTGATGCAGCGAGCGACTCTGCGCAACAAGGGTATCTGTGCCGATGTCTTGGTGATGACGGCCACACCGATTCCGCGAACGCTGGCTATGACGGTTTATGGCGACCTGGATGTTTCGGTTATTGATGAAATGCCGCCCGGCAAAAAACCGGTGCGCACGGTTTTGATGGGAGAAAACCGAAGGCAGGCGGTTTACGATACCCTTGGTAAAGAAATTGCTAAGGGGCACCAGGCTTTTATTGTTTATCCTCTGGTGGAGCAGTCGGAAAACCTTGATTTAAAAGATGCGACCAAAATGGCCGAGCATCTGCAGCAGGATATTTTCCCCGGTATTCAAGTGGGCCTGATTCACGGAAAGATGAAAGAGAAGGAAAAAGACGCGGTGATGAAGGCATTCCTTAAAAAGGAAATTGCCATTCTGGTAGCCACAACCGTTATTGAAGTCGGCATTGATGTGCCCCACGCATCGCTCATGGTGATTGAACATGCAGAGCGTTTTGGATTATCGCAACTTCATCAGCTTCGCGGCCGTGTGGGCAGAAGAGATATTCCATCAACGTGCATTCTTCTTGCGGACTACCGGCTGTCTCCGGATGCACGAAAGCGCCTGAAAGCCATGGAAAAAACATCCGACGGTTTTTTGCTGGCGGAAGAAGATCTGGCCATTCGGGGTCCTGGTGACTTTCTGGGGACAAGACAATCCGGCCTGCCGGATTTTCGCATTGCCAGCATTCTCCGCGACGCCCGAATTCTCAACGATGCCAAGGAAGATGCATTCGCCCTTGCCGCCCGGGACCCGCTTTTGGACAAGCCGGAGCACGCTATTTTAAAAGAGGCACTTCTCGCCAGATGGCGGGGAAAACTGGATCTGGCCAGAACGGGATGAGACCAGATTGTTCATACCACGAGGTTTGGAATTGATGTTGCGATGCAACAATATGGTTGACATGATCACGACAAGTATTATATAAGTTTGCGTTTAAAAAAATTGTAGCAATCCAGGAGGATGAATCAAGCATGGATAATATGTTGCTGGCCAGGCATTTGATTAATTTTTACAAATCAAGTTTCGACAATACATTTCAAGCCTTAACCATCATGCAGGAACAGACGGAGAAAATGTTGCAAACCTTTTTGCTGCAAAACAGCTGGCTTCCTGAAGAAGGAAGAAAACTGATTAAAGACTGGGCAAATATCTATCAGCAGAGGCGGGCGGAGTTTAAAGATCAGGCCGATGAACACTTTAGAAAAGTTGAGGATTTTCTGGCAAAAGCCGAAGCTGAAGCCACATGACATTTCGGGAAAGATGAAAAAGACGAAACAAGGATAAGGTGATCAGAAAATGGTAAATGTTACTTTAGACTATCTGAAGGAATTACAGGACATCGGCAGTCAGGTACTGTCCGGTTATCACAAGAAAACCCAGAAGCTGCCTGCGGACATGCTGGAATTTTCTCTGCATTCTTTAAGTGCTCAGCAGTTGTACTGGCTGGGGGTTCTTTCATATTTTAATGAATTTTCAACTCCGTTCTGGATATCGCTGAATTCCTTTTTAACCAAGGAAAAGGAAAAAGTTCAGGAAGTACATCCTCTGGAAACGGTCAACGATTACATTGAACTGTTGAAGTTCAATATGCAGATCGTTGAAAAAGGATTGACGCCTTCCATCACGGGCGCGCATGATTTTCAAAGGGACCAAGCGGAGAAATTTCTGGCTGCTTTTTTTAAATTTCTCTTTGATATCGACGGAGACAATATCAAGGGCGTCACCAAAAGCAGCGCCAAAACACTGGATAATCTGATCCGGGCGTTTCCTCAGGCAGTTCAGGAGGTTAAGAAGGATTTCGGGTTCCATTTCGACGATGGAGGTTATGAAAAAATTGCCGAAACGGACCGGTTTTTCCTTTACCAGGTTTTTTCGCGTGATAAAAGCATCAAGGTGCGGAAAAAGGCCAAACCGGTCATTATTGTTCATCCTTATGTTTTAGGAGCGAACATTCTGGGATTTTTACCGGACGAGAGGAAAAGTTATACGCACGCTTATGCCGATCAGGGAATTCCCACTTACATCCGGATTTTGAAAAATATTGACCAGAATCAGGCGCTGCAGGTCATGACGGGAGAGGACGACGCCCGCGATACCAGGTATTTTTGCGAGATCCTGAAGAAAAAACACAACAAACCTGTTACGTTAAGCGGTTTTTGTCAGGGAGGGTTCATCTGTGTGTGCGATTTGCTCTCCGGTGAGCTTGACCATCTTGTGGACGCTCTGATTACCTGCGTGGCTCCGATTGACGGGACCAGAAGTAAGGCGCTGGTTGAATATCTGCAGCATCTTCCTCCGCGTTTTCGGGACTTGAGCTATGCCGCCAAAAAAATGCCGACAGGACATCAAGTCGTGGATGGCAAGGTCATGAGTTGGGTGTATAAATTGAAGAGCATGGACAAGGAAGCGCCTCTGGTGACTTTCAGTCGGGATCTGGCATCCGTGCAAAACATGAGCAAGGCCGGCAATGAGCTAAAAATCAATAAAACCGCAGCGGCGCTTTTACACTGGCTGACGTATGACCGTCTGGACCTGCCTCTGGCTATCACGCAAATGAGCTTCGATTCTTATACGATTCCCATCACACCGGATGGAACGCTTCCGGTCAAGTTGTTCGGAAAAGAGCTAAATTTCCGGAAAATGAAGGAAAACAAAATCAAATGGCTCATCTGCTACGGAGAAGGCGATGATCTGGTGGATAAAGACACAACGCTTGCCGCACTGGATTATGTTGATGCGGAGGTTACACCCTTTCCAAAAGGACACGGAGCCATTGCCACAACCTGGTCCCATCCGGATTCGGAATATGCCCTGCACAAAACCTATGCCAACGGCAGCCGGGGACCGGTCCGGTTTCAGTTGGATTTGGAAAAAGAAGGGTAGTTTGCTCTGATTTAGCGATTAAACGAGAAATGCCTTCGGGATAGAACAGATGCTTTCCCGAAGGCATTTCTCGTTTTTGCCTATGGAGTGGATTTCAGGTTTGTACCATCCGGTCAAGCTTTTTGACAAATTCCTGAATATCATCGGACATACTGGTGAGTTCCGTGGAAACAGCTGCATGTTCCTCGGAACTTGCAGCATTGCTTTGAATCACGTTGTTGATGTCATTGATGGCTCTTTCAATTTCGGCGATTCCCTGAGTTTGATCCTGAGAAGATTCTGTAACGATTTTCAAGTGATCAAGAAGTTTTTCCGTGACTTTAACAAAAGTGGAAAAGGCATCGTCGGAACTGATTGCCAGTTCCCGGCTTTTCTTGATATTCTGAATACTTCTGGAAATGATCTCCTGCGTATTTTTGGAAGCTTCGGCTGATTTTCGCGCCAGATTCCGAACCTCGTCGGCGACTACAGCAAAACCAGCACCCAGTTCGCCCGCACGGGCGGCCTCGACGGCGGCGTTGAGCGCCAGAAGATTGGTCTGGAAGGCGATGTCGTCGATGGTCTGGACAATGCGGCCTGTTTTTACGCTGGCCTCATTTACATCATCCATGGAGTTGCGTAAATCCTTCAGGGACTCATTGGTTTTAATAACGATGTGCGAAGTGTCCGCCATAAGTTTCTGGGCGTCGTGAACAACTTCGGTATTTTTTCTTGTTTTTTCGGCAATTTCTTTAAGCATGGCGGATGTTTCCTGCATGGCTGCTGCCTGGGTTGTGGCGCCTTCGGCCATGTTCTGACTGGATGCGTCAATAACGCCGGCAATTTCGGTCAATTTCAAAGAGCTTTCACGGATATCGACGACAGAATCTACCAGTTTGGTATTGGCCCGCCTCATGGCGGTTGTGATCAAAATGGACAATACAGTACACAAAACAATGGCGATGAGTCCGTCAACAAACGCGCTGGTTGTAACACTACGAGCTTCGCTGGAGGTCAGTTCACCGATGACCGCGATATAATAGACAAGATAAACGCCGATAAACCAGACCATGATACCGATTACAGCTTTTCGGCTGGTAAAGAGTGTGGCAAAGAAAATGACGATGAACATGAAATTATTATAGCTTGCGAAACCTTCATAGATGACGGGACTCATATACTTGCTGACAAATCCCAGTGTGCTGGAGATTGCGATGGTAATCAGCAGGACATAGCCGGCGATGTTGAATTTTTTCTTCAGGGTCAGAATAATGCCGGTTATGGCGGATATGATGATAACGACAATCAGAGGACCGGCCTTGAGAGCTTTATCCGGAGCCAGGGCAAAAAGCATTACTGTAAGGATAATGAATAAACCAATGGCCGAGAAACAGAAGATGTAAAAAAACCACGCCAGTTGCTGGGTGAGGTGGTCAAAGTCCTCATAACGGTTGATAATGGATTCCCGCAATCTTGTCCACGCATTTCCGTTGCTCATAATACTCTCCTCTGCAAGATAATGTTATTCATGTATTGAACTGCATATATATTTTTTGACTATTTATTTTTTGACTAGCAGTAATGTCGAGATATATCAATAAAAAATGCAAAAAAAACGATAAAAAAGGACAAAAAAATGCGATTGTCTTCAAAATGGAGGTTCTTTGATCTTCTGTTGATTTTTTTTGTGGGCTTTAGAAAACTGCTACCTATTCATCCGTCAAAAAATATTGACAGAGATGGGCGGCTTTTCTATACTCAAACCGCGGGAAGTCCATTTTGCATCTCATTGATTCCGGGAGAAGAAATACATGATGAATAAACGTTATTGCTTGTTATTGTTGATTTTATTATGCATTTTGATTTCAGGATGCGCATCCAATCGTCCCATCGACTTATCGGGAAAGGCGATGCCGGACAGTGATTTCCTGAAACGCAAAGTGGCGATTGAATATCCCAAACTGCAAAAAGTCACGCAATGTCCACTTGACGAGTTTTTGAAGGCCATGAAACCGGGTAAATGGATGAAAATGAGCGAAGCACAGTGGCTTTATAATATGAAAAATGAAAAATTTGATATCTATGTTCTGTTTACAAAACATCCTCTGCATCAGGATGTTGTTTTGTTTCAGAAAGTGATTATTAACGGCAGAGATGTTTCAGAGGACGGGCTGGTGACACTGTTTCGGTTTACGTTGTCCGAATTGGGCCTGGATGTCTTGAAAAGCAACGATGTTTCTTCAGAGGGAGTATTGACATTATTTAACGCCGATTCTTCCGAAAACACAAAAGCGCCGGCGGCAACTGCTGTGGAGGTGAAAGAAACCGCTGCCGCTTCTTCCGATACGTCGACGGAAGCCAGAAAGAACCCTGCGACGGAAACGAATGCTGTGTCACCACCACCGTTGGCAGAAAAACGCCTCACGGCTCCGGACGAGAAACAATCGGAAATATCCAGGAAAACAAACGGGCCGGCGCTTTCAGCGGTTACGCAGACACGTCAGACACAGAAGGAGCCCGAGACTGCCAAAGCTCTCCCGAAAAAGGCAAGCACCGAAAAGGTCAGGGTCGTCGGCAATCGGGACAGTAAGCTTTACCACTTACCGGGCATGAAATATTATTCCGCCGTCAAGGCGTATCACCGGGTGATATTTGAATCCGAGGCGGATGCAATCAAGGCAGGTTATTCCAAAGCTCCAAGATAGCACGTTTACACGTTTATATCTGTTTGACAAAGCAAAGGGATTTGTTATAGGAAAAACCGTTTGCTCGAAGGAAAAAGCGTTGTTTGTTTCCGGTTCATGGATGGAGAGGAAGAGATATGAAAAAAATTTCAATCGGTTTAATAGGTTGGGGGAATATCGGCACAGGCGTGGTGAAGCTCTTGCAGCAAAATGAGGATTTGATTACTCAAAAACTCGGAGCCAAACTGGTTTTAAAAAAGATTGCCGATGTGAATATATCATCACCACGCGGGGTGAAAGTGCCGAAATCTTTGCTGACCACAGACGCCGGTGAAATTCTTTCCGATCCGGAAATTTCCATCGTCATCGAATTAATGGGAGGTTATGAGCCGGCAAGGACTTACGTGCTGCAAGCTATCGAAAACGGTAAGCATGTGGTGACGGCCAACAAGGCCATGCTGGCAACGTATGGAAATGAACTTTTTTGCGCCGCCCAGCATAAGGGCGTGGATATCGGTTTTGAAGCCAGCGTGGGCGGAACGATTCCCATTGTGAAAACATTAAAAGAATCACTGGTTGCCAATCACATCAACTCCATTGTCGGCATTATGAACGGAACTTGCAATTTTATTCTCACTAAAATGACGGACGAGGGAAAGCCTTTCGATGTCGTCTTAAAGGAAGCACAGCAACTTGGATTTGCGGAAGCCGATCCGACGTTTGATATTGAAGGTATTGACACGTCCCACAAGATGGCCATTGTCCTTTCACTGGCTTACGGACAAAAAGTCAATCTCCAGGATATTTATGTGGAAGGCATTACGCAAATCAGCGCCGAGGACATTGCCTTTGCCCGTGAATTGGGCTATCGGATCAAGCTTCTCGCCATCGGCATGCTGAAGGGAAACAAAGTGGAGGCGAGGATCCATCCGACGATGATTTCTTCTGGTCATTTACTGGCCAATGTCAACCGGAATTACAATGCATTTCATCTGGTTGGAGATGCTTCGGGACCGGTTTTCCTGTTTGGCCAGGGTGCGGGTATGATGCCTACGGCCAGTGCCGTGTTCAGCGATATTCTCGACAGTGCACGCAACACCTTGAAGGACATCTCCGGCCGTGTGCCGCCCAGATCCATTAGTGAAACCGGTATGAAAAACATCAGTCTGATTCCAATGGATGATGTTGAAACAAAATATTATTTCCGCTTTTCGGCCCTGGATCAGCCGGGAGTACTATCGAAAATATCCGGAATTCTCGGAGAACATAACAGCAGTCTGGCAACGGTGATTCAGAAAGCCAGAAAGGAAGCGGGACCCGTTCCCGTTGTCATGACTACCTATAAAGCAAAAGAAAAAGATGTGCGTCAGGCCTTGAAGAAGATCGACAAACTCAAAATCGTTAAAGATAAAACGGTCTTGATTCGCATTGAAGATGAACTGAACTAGCTATTATTCAGGAAAGATTTTATGAAATACGTTGTATTATTGGGAGACGGAATGGCGGATTATCCCAGTGAAAAACTGGGGGGGAAAACGCCACTTGAATGCGCATTTACACCTTTCCTGGATCAGATCGCCAAAGAAGGAACTCTGGGACGAGTAGATACGATTCCTGAGGGATTTACTCCCGGTTCAGATGTGGCCAATTTGAGTGTACTGGGCTACAATCCTGTGGAAACCTACACAGGTCGCGGACCTCTGGAAGCGGCCAGCATGGGGGTTCAGCTCGGGCCTGACGATGTTGCCTACCGCTGTAATCTTGTGACTCTGGGGAATGAGAAAACGGATGTGGCCTTTATGGACGATTTTACCGCCGGTCATATTTCATCAGCACAAGCAAGCGAAATTATTGATGATCTTAACAAAAAACTGGGTTCGTCGCAGATTCAGTTTTTTCCGGGGGTGGGTTACCGGCACTTGTTGGTCCGACGAAATGCCACCGGTTCTCCCCGGACAACACCGCCTCATGATATACCCGGAAAGGCTATTGCATCCTATTTGCCCGCAGGGGAATCTGCAGATGAGGTGAATGATCTGATGCGAAAGGCCATGGATATTCTGGAGAGTCATCACGTGAATGTCCGGCGAATATCTGAAGGAAAGAAACCAGCCAATTCTATCTGGCTTTGGGGGCAGGGGAAAAAACCCAGAATTACTCCTCTTACGAAACAGTACGATCTTAGCGGTGCCATGATTTCGGCGGTTGACCTTTTGAATGGTTTGGGGGTGAATGCCGGATTGAAACCCCTACACGTGGAGGGTGCTACCGGCTACATCGACACCAATTATTCGGGCAAGGCCCAGATGGCGCTGGATGCTCTGCAATTCATGGATTTTGTGTTTTTGCACTTGGAAGCTCCGGACGAAATGGGACATGAGGGCAATGCGCCGGGAAAAATTCAGGCGATTGAATTTTTTGATGAAAAAATTGTCGGACCGATCCTGACCGGCATTCGCGCACTTGGTGAATACCGTCTTCTGGTCTTGAGCGATCATCCAACACCGATTGATTTAAAAACCCACGTTGGCGATCCGAGTCCTTTTGCGGTATTGTCTTCACGTCCGGAGGAAAACGCAGCTCAAAAACAGCCGTTTACAGAAGCGGCCGCCAGGGAAAGCGGAATTCTGGTCTCTCCCGGTTATCTGCTGATGGACAAGTTTATCCGGAATTGGAGCATGCCGCTTGCCAAGTAATCAGATAAAAATTCGGGTGATTTTTGCCGACACGGACGCCATGGGTATTGTTTATCACACAAACTACATTCGCTGGTTTGAAATGGGGCGTAATGAATTGATGCGGCAACTGGGATTGGCCTATACGGAACTGGAAAAACTGGGACTACATCTTCCACTAACGGAAGTTTCCTGTCATTATCTGGCACCCGCAAAATATGATCATGTCGTGACGGTTGAAACAAAATTTGACTATATTCGAAGAGCAAGCGTCAAGTTTCTCTCCAGGATATGGACAGAAAACCGTGAAAAACTTCTTGTGGAAGGTTATACGATTCACGCCTGTATCAACTCGGAAGGAAATATCCGTCGGATGCCTCAGGTGATTCTGGCATTGGCCGAAAAATACAACATTAATAGAGGGGAAGAATATGGCAGAAAAGCTATCCAAGAAAGAACTGAAAAGTCCTGATGCATTTCAAACGACATTTGAAAGAATGGGCGATTATATCCTTGAGAATAAATCACGCGTGATGGTGGTTTCCGCTGCACTGGTTTGTGCCTTTGTTCTTGCCATGGGTATTTACCTTTACTGGACTTCCTACACGAATTCCTCTTTAAAACTTTATGCAAAAGCACAGGACCATGTTTCCACAAACGGGGAAAATAAAGAAATCATTAATGAAAACATTAAAATTTATCAGGAATTGATTGATCGGTATTCCCATAGCCCGAGTGGTAGGATGGCATATTATCATTTGGGCAATATTTATTATCAGAAAGGAGAGATGGACAAGGCCATCGGTTCCTATGAAAAATTTGTAAGTAAAACCGGATCGGATAGAACGGGCGTTGAATTTCTGGCTCTGACATCCATCGGATATGCGTATGAAGTCAAGAAAGATTACGCAAAAGCACTGAAATACTTTGAAAAAGCGCAAAAAGTATATTCTGTGGGTTTTGAAAGTATTGCATTCAGAAATCTTGGACGGGCTTCCGAAGAATTAAACAATAAAACGAAGGCTCTGGAGTATTATAAGAAGGCATTGGAGAAAACTTCGGAACCATCCGCAACAATTTTTATTAAACGAAAAATTTCTGCCTTGAGTTGAGCAGGGGGGCACAACCTTTGAAGAAGCAATTAATGTCCGGAAATGAAGCCATTGCACGCGGTGTCTATGAAGCGGGTGTTCGTTTTGCCGCTGCCTATCCTGGCACACCCAGCACGGAAATCATGGAAGAATTTGCGAAATATGAAAATGTCTACGCGGAATGGGCACCTAATGAAAAAGTCGCGGTCGAAGTGGCTATCGGGGCCGCCCTGGGAGGGGCGAAAGCGCTGGCCGTGATGAAACATGTTGGCGTAAATGTCGCCGCCGACCCGATTTTTACCGTTAGTTACACGGGTATCCAGGGAGCATTGGTGATTATCAGCGCGGATGATCCTTCGATGCACAGTTCGCAAAACGAGCAGGATAACCGCAACTACGCCAAATTTGCTAAAATACCCATGTTGGAACCGGCGGACCCTCAAGAAGCCAAGGAATTTGTCAAGCTGGCTTTCAAAATCAGTGAGCAATTCGATACGCCGGTCTTTGTGCGCACAACAACAAGAGTGGCTCATTCCAAATCTGTGGTTCTTCTCTCCGAGCTGGAGCCTGCTGAAGACAAAACCACCCTCACGCGACATGCGGAAAAATATGTCATGGTTCCCGTGGTTGCCAGACACCGCCGGATCGAAGTTGAAAAACGCCAGCATGCCTTAAAAAAGTTTGCGGAAAGTTTTCCTGAAAATAAAATGGAAATTTTAAATCCGGATGTCGGTATTATTACTGCCGGCATGCCTTATAATTACGCAAAGGATGTTTTTCCGGATTTTTCATATCTTAAATTGGGCATGGTGCATCCACTTCCCGAAAAGATGATCCGGCATTTTGCTGCTCAAGTGAAAAAAATCTATGTTATTGAAGAGCTTGACCCCTATCTGGAAGAGCAGATCAAAGCCATGGGTATTGCCGTCACCGGCAAGGAAATTTTTCCCTATACGAATGAATTTCATCCCGGCATTATCAGAGACGCCATCTTTCAGGAAAAATCGGGCGCGATTTCTCCCTATCAGGATTCCCTGGCTGCACGTCCTCCCAATCTCTGTCCAGGATGTCCGCATCGGGGGTTATTTTACGCGCTGAAAAAATCCAAGGCATATGTTCACGGCGATATCGGTTGCTATACCCTTTCCTATTTGAAGCCGCTTGAAGGTTTGCATTCCTGCATTTGCATGGGAGCCAGTATCGGCATGGCCCACGGTATGAGCAAAGCCTTGAAAGAAAAAGGAAAAGGAAAGGTCGTCGGCGTGATCGGCGATTCCACGTTTCTTCATTCCGGCATCACGCCTCTTCTGAACATGGCCTATAACCACAGTGATGCCCTGATTATCATTCTGGACAACAGTACAACCGCCATGACCGGTATGCAGGAACATCCGGGCACCGGTTACACACTGATGAAAAACGAAGCCAAAAAAGTGAATCTGAATGTTTTGGTTTCCGCGCTGGGTATTGAAAATATCAAGGTGATCGATCCCAACAACATCAAAGAAACCCAGCATGCAATTAAAGAGGAACTCGAAAGTTCCGGCCCATCCGTCATTATTGCCCAGAGTCCATGCGTTCTGTTTAAACGATCCCATATCAAACCGGCAAGAGCTCTGACCATTGATCCCGACAAATGCGAAGGATGTAAAGTTTGTCTGACGCTGAATTGTCCACCCATCTCCTGGAAAAATGGAATGACTCGGGAAGGATCCAATCGCAAAGGGATTGCCGTGATAGATGAGACATTATGTAATGGTTGCGGGTTGTGTTCTCAAGTATGCAAATATGAAGCGATTTCTTAAATCAGAAGGAACGGATGGATGAGCAAGTCGGATGTGAGAAGTATGCTCCTTGCTGGAGTTGGCGGACAGGGAATTTTACGGGCCAGTGACATTCTGTGCATGGTTTTAATGGAAGTTGGTTTTGATGCCAAGAAAAGCGAAGTTCATGGCATGGCGCAGCGCGGCGGCTGCGTTACCAGTCAGGTCCGATACGGGTCAAAGGTGTATTCGCCACTGGCAGTGCCCGGAAGCGTGGAAACACTGATCGCGTTTGAGAAAATGGAATCTCTGCGATATTTGAATTATTTACATCCGGAGGCATCCGTCATTCTGAATACGGAAGAAATTTATCCTCCGGCGGTAAATATGGGAGAGACTCTTTATCCTCATGATGTTATTGGATTTTTGAATAAACATTACCAACGGGTCATTGCCCTGAATGCTGCCGAACTGGCGCAAAAAGCCGGAAATATCAAAGCGGCCAATGTTGTGCTCCTTGGCGCTGCATCCACGCTGATGGACATTGATTCCGCGGTCTGGGAAAACGTCATAAAAAAATCTTTTCCGCAAAAATTGGTCAAATTGAATTTAGATGCTTTCCAAATGGGAATTGCTGCTTAAATTACTTCCGAAAAAAATATTTCAAACAGCGATCAAACGGCATATCGCTGATGAAAAGAGGGAATGATGGCGGAAGACTACTATCAGGTTTTGGGCGTCGAAAAGAAAGCATCGGCGGATGAAATTAAAAAAGCTTATCGTAAGCTGGCGGTCAAGTGGCATCCGGACAAAAATCCGGGCAATAAATCCGCCGAAGAAAAATTCAAGAAAATCAGCGAAGCTTATGCAGTATTAAGCGATGCAAACAAGCGTGCTCAATACGATCAGTTTGGCTCGGCTGATCAATACCGTCAGCAGTATTCGCAGGAGGATATTTTCCGGGGCTTCGATCTGGACGAGATTCTGAAAAGTTTCGGCTTTGGCGGAAGCAGGGGAGGGGGGCGGGCAACCTTCCGAACCGGTGGCGGACACAGAGCGGAAGGTGGTTTTCAGGATTTTTCCGATCCTTTCTCCGGGCTTTTTGGCGGCATGGGCGGCGGTCAGTATAGTCATGCACCTCAAAAAGGGCAGGATGCGGAGTATAACTTATCCATTACATTGGAAGAATCCGTTCTGGGCGCAGATAAGAAAATATCTTTTCAAATGGATAACCGCATTCAGGACATTAGCGTACGGATTCCCCCCGGCATCAGCTCCGGAAAAAAACTTCGGCTGCCGGGCAAGGGACTGGCGGGTGCCCAGGGCGGCCCCAGTGGAGATTTATATTTAAATATCAATGTCTTGCCTCATCCCATCTTTGCCCGGGACGGAAATGATCTTTATGTGGAAAAAACGATTAAATTTTCCCAGGCGGCTTTGGGCACTTCCATCGATGTTCCCACGCTTGATGGTTCATCAAAACGACTGAAGATTGCCCCCGGCACGCAAAACAACACAAAAATCCGCATGAAGGGTTACGGCGTTCCTGGTTTGAAAGGGGCAGCCAAGGGAGATCAATATGTCCGGATTAATATTGAAGTTCCCCGACGCTTGACCGAGAAACAAACCCGGTTGATCGAAGAACTGGCCGCGGATGGAATTTAGAAGATCGACGCTAAAAGTTTAATGAAATCGTCAAAAGAGGAGCATTTGCGTATTTAAGTCCATGACATTGAATCTCTTTTGATGTCACATCAATATTTTATGAACATCAAGGCAGCTTCTTATGTTGTTCGTTCTTCGAAAAGTATAGTCTGAGCAAATACTGAAGGCTTATGGCCGCAATTAAACATAGTCGCTTGCTGGGGGATTTCCTCAATGACGTTGTAAAAGAACAATACCGGGTATTCAGCAAACAGCTTTCCGTCCAGGACTGGAAAAAATTCCTTTATACTTGAGAGCTTAGAGATTCCGTGGTATCGACCTGTAGCGAAAAAACAAGGCGAAATTAGGGCAGGTCGTCTTCAGGATACTGGCGGAAGCAAGGTATCTTAATTCGACGCGCTCGCTGAAAATCACTCCTGTTCATTTGACACCGGAGATAAGAAATTACCTTGTGGCACATAAGGAAACATATCTCCTGGAATGCATGGATGTCGGAAATGAATGAATTGCTCAAAAGCCGTCTCAATCAAATAATGGATCGCGTCAATGCCATTAACACGGTACCGGGAGAGCTATTTGCCAAGTTCCAGACCAGCTTCTACTCCGATCCGGTTGATGCCGTGTTTAAAGCGCTGGGGGTGGATTAGTGTTTGTTCCATTCCGTAGAATTCAATTTTTTGTAATTCGTATAAGATATGTTATGTAAACTTAATACAAGATATTCACCGGATCTGCCAAATTTTCTCTCTTTCATCTGGTAAGTTCAATATCCCCTATGGCGCCCATTTCTGGACCGAGAATAATAATAATACCTTTTATGTCAGGAATGGTCATGCCGAATTTCAATGCTTTTCGAATGTCACTTTTGCTTTTCACTCGGTTGCCGATAGCAGAAGCGGCTGCATCCGCCAAAGTGGCGGATTGAGAAATCACACAGACGGCGTCTGCTTTTCCGAAGCTTAATGATGGGCCGACCGTGGCGGATGATGTGCATATTCCTAAAGGCGTATCTTCCGGTTTTACAATAAGATTGACTTTATAACTTAAAGTAGATTCTCCGGCATAGACGGATACAATCAGCCTGTTTTTAGAATGAAGAAAGATGTCTCCGCCGTTTTCGATGATGCAATTCTCTGAAAATTTCAAAAGGTCACAACCTACATATTCTGCAACGGCTCCCGCGACTGCAGCCATGGGACCAACTCCGCAAAATCTTGATTTATCTATCATATTGCGGACAATCGGTGGCGCCGTGTCATCTTTGGGAACAGGGAGAAGGGACGTCTGAAATTTCGGGTGTCTCCTGATGTAGTTTTCCAGAAAAAAACGATGTTGTTGCAATGAATGTTCAGCGTGAGAAAAAAGATTGGTGTCGGAACTTATAAAAAGATCGCTTTGTTCGATTTTTACTTGGTATGAAACAAGATTACCTTTATTAACCAATAATCTGTATGTTCTTTCCTCATGTATCATATTATAGATAATGCCTGAGGCGTGTCAACAATATATCGTACTCCCCTCACCCAGGATTTCATCGACTTCTCTTTGCAACCTGTCACAAATATCAAGTCGATGCTCATCTCCAAGACGGACAATGGTTTCACTTTTTGCATTACGGATGTGAATAAAGCATTCGTATTTTCCCTTATATTTACTGATCGTTTCATTCAGCAATAAAATTCTGTCCGGAGAAACTTTTTCAGAATTAACCATAAATCGAACCTGCTTGTACGGATTTTCCAGGGCTTTGCTCAAAGGAATGACCTCTTGGGCAATAATTTTAACAGACTCGTCTCCCACATCCGTGATTCCCTGAATGACAACCGGTTCATCGGCATGAAGCAGATCGTGAAATTTTTTATAAATATCCGGCCAGAAGATCACGTTGACGGATCCCTGCAAATCTTCCAGGATGATATTACACATCATATCCTTTTTCTTGGTCAATCGTTCGGCAAGCGAGCTGACGACACCGGCGATCGTCACGATATCTTTATCTTTTTTTGATATTAAGGTCGACGTGTTGGCATTGGCCACCAGTTTCAGTTTGTCGGCCAAACCATGAAGCGGGTGACCGGTGATATAAAAACCGAGAGTGTCTTTTTCTATTGAGAGAAGTTCCTTTTTTTCCCATTCAGGAAGATTGGGAATTTGAAAGGAAGCAGCCTGGATGGTTTTTGATGTTTCCTGGGAATCTAACTGGTCAAAAATACTTGCCTGGTTACTGGATAACTCCTTCTGCTTGCGTTGTGCCTCTTCCATTGCGGCATCCAGGCATTCCATCAGCTGGCGTCTTTTGTTGCCTAGAGAATCAAAAGCCCCGCATTTAATCAGGCTTTCAATGACCCGACGGTTTACTTTGCGCAAGTCAACCCGGCATAAAAAGTCCATAAAAGATGTAAATTTTGCCTCTTCGCGCATGGCGATAATGGATTCAATGGCTCCTTCGCCTACATTTTTCACGGCAGCCATGCCAAACCGGATGTTTTCACCACAAATACTGAAGTCCTTTTGCGATTCATTGATGTCCGGAGGCAAAATATTAATGCCCATTTCCTTGCAGTTGGACATGTGTTTGATAATTTTGTCGCGGTTATCTTTTTCGCTGGTCAGAAGCGCCGCCATGAAGGCGACGGGATAATGAGCCTTGAGATAGGCCGTCTGATAGGTGATGATGGCATACGCGGCACTGTGCGATTTGTTGAAGCCATAGGAGGCAAATTTCTCCATGTGATCCCAGATGTTTTTTGCTTTGATTTCATTGATTTTTTGCTTTTTAGCGCCATCAAGAAATCTGGGCTTCTCTTTGTCCATTTCCGCAACTTGTTTTTTGCCCATGACTTTGCGTAGCGTATCGGCCTGGGCCATGGTGTAGCCGCCAATGGCGTTGGCAATCTGCATGACCTGTTCCTGATACAGAATAATGCCGTATGTTTCCTTGAGAATCGGCTCCAGCTGGGGAAGTTCATAGGTGATTTGCTGTTTGCCATGTTTGCGGGCGATGAAATCAGGAATCATTTGCATGGGACCTGGACGATATGCCGCAATTAAAGCGATGACATCTTCGATCCGATCCGGTTTGAAATTCACCAGCAGATCTTTCATGCCGGAGCTTTCCAACTGAAAGACGCCATCGGTTTCGCCTTTCATCAGTAACTGATAGGTTTCTGAATCATCTAGCGGCAGGTCATTGATGTTTATGTCGATTCCGCGGGAATTCTTTATAAAATTCAAAGTATTACGAATAACCGTCAGTGTTTTCAAACCCAAAAAGTCGAATTTGGTCAATCCGACCGCTTCGATGTCTTTCATGGAATATTGCGAGACAATATCATCCTTTGGCGAAAATAAAGGTACGCGCTGAATCAGTGGAACGTCCGAAATAACGACTCCGGCGGCGTGAACGGATGAATGGCGATTGAGACCCTCCAGAATCAGCGAAAGGGAAAGGAGCTTGTCAATTTGAGGGTTTTTCTTACGTTCCTCATCGAATCTGGGTTCCATTTTAAACGCTTCCGCAAGGGTAATATTTAGGACATTGGGCACCAGTTTGGCAATTCGGTCCACTTCACCATAGGGAATTGCCAAAGCCCGGCCCACATCGCGGATAACTCCCTTGGCCAGCATTTTTCCAAAGGTGCAGATTTGCGTGACTTTGTCTTTTCCGTACTTGTCTGTGACGTATTTGATGATTTCTCCGCGCCGTTCTTGGCAAAAATCAATGTCGATGTCCGGCATGGAGATGCGATCGGGATTCAGAAAACGTTCAAAAAATAGTCCATAGCGCAAAGGGTCAATGTCGGTGATGCGGATGGCGTATGCCACAAGTGAACCGGCGGCGGAACCGCGCCCGGGACCGACCGGCACATCATTGTGCTTGGCATGCTTGATGAAATCAGAAACAATGAGAAAATAGCCTGCAAATCCCATTTTGTTGATCATGCCCAGTTCGTAACGGAGGCGTTTGTTATATCTTTCCCGGATGGCGGTTTCATCTTCTTTCCAGAATTTTAATATCGTCGGCATGAGCTTTTCCAGACCGGACACCGCCTTACGTTCAAGATAATCTTCAAGGGATTCTTCAGGATTTTTTACTACAAATTTAGGAAGATAGAACTTTCCAAAATCAAAGGACAAATTGCAGCGTTCAGCGATGCGTACGGTGTTATCGAGCGCTTCCGGAACGACGGCGAAAAGCGACTGCATTTCTTCAGGAGATTTGACATAAAACTGATTGGAAGCCATGCCCATTCGATCATGGTCTTCGACAGTCTTGCCCGTCTGAATGCACAAAAGGACATTGTGCGCCTCGGCATGATCGGCATTCAGATAATGGCAGTCGTTTGTGGCAACCAGAGGAATAGACAATTCCCGGCTTAATTCAACCAGTCCCTGATTGGCGATTTTTTGATCTGGAAGGCCGTTTTCCATAATTTCCAGATAGAAATTGCCTTCTCCAAAAATTTCCAGATATTCCCGTGCGGAATTTCTGGCTTCATCCATATTGCCGTGGACGATGTGAGAGGCGATTTCGCCGTGGAGACAGGCGCTGGATGCAATCAAACCGTCGCGGCATTCTCGCAACAGGGCTTTGTCCACTCGCGGGCGATAGTAAAAACCCTCCAGATGAGCCAGAGATGTCAGCTTCATCAGGTTTTTGTATCCCTGCATATTCTTTACTAAAACAACCAGATGGCGCGTGGCTTCGCCGATGGAGGAGCTGCTTTTTTCCTTCCGGCTGCCGGGTGCGACATAAAGTTCGCAACCGATAATCGGCTTGATGCCGTTGGCGTATGCCTTCTTATAAAAATCAATGGCGCCGAACATGTTGCCGTGGTCCGTCATCGCTATGGCCGGCATTGCGTATTCTCTGGCTTTTTTAAACAGGTCGTCAAGACGAATCATGCCGTCGAGCAAACTGTATTGCGTATGCACATGAAGATGGACGAAATTGGCATGCTTCATGATTAGCTAATCAATCCAATAGTTTGGCGCTTCTTTGGTAATAATGACATCATGGACATGGCTTTCGCGCAGACCGGCGGAAGTAATCCGGACAAAACGTGATTTTACAATCAGTTCTGGAATGGTTCTGCAACCGACATAACCCATGCCGGCTTTTAATCCTCCAATGAGTTGAACAAGGCTGGCGGATAGTGAACCGCGGAAAGGCACCCTTCCCTCAATTCCTTCGGGAACGGTTTTTGCCGGTGCTTCGATGTCATCCTGGTAGTAACGATCACGGCTTCCCATTTTCATCGCTTCCAGCGACCCCATGCCACGATAAACTTTATAGCTGCGCCCCTGGAAAAGGATCGTTTCCCCAGGGCTTTCTTCCGTTCCGGCAAACAGTCCTCCAATCATCACAACGTGGGCGCCGCAGCCCAGGGCCTTGACAATATCTCCCGAATACTTGATGCCGCCGTCGGCAACCACCGGTATGCCTTTTTGCGCAGCAACTTTATAAACGTCTCTGATGGCAGACATTTGCGGTACGCCAACTCCGGCCACAATGCGCGTAGTGCAGATGGAACCAGGCCCGACGCCTACTTTTACCGCATCAACCCCCGCATCCATAAGCGCCTTGGCTCCTTCGGAGGTTGCCACATTTCCGGCAATCACCTGGCATTTGGGGAAATTATTTTTGGTGGATTTGATGGCGTCAAGAACACCCGAGGAATGACCATGGGACGTATCGATCGCAATCACATCGACCCCCGCCGCCAGCAAGGCCTCGATACGGGGTTCCCGGTCAATAATTCCCACGGCGGCACCCACTCGCAAACGTCCCAGCGAGTCTTTGCAGGCGTTGGGATACCGCCGGATTTTTTCAATATCCTTAATCGTTATGAGGCCTTTCAGGCGGTTTTCATCATCAACCACCAGAAGTTTTTCAATGCGGTGCTTGTGGAGCAGCTTTTTGGATTCTTCCAGGGAAATGCTTGATTTAACGGTTACCAGATTGTCTTTCGTCATGACGTTGGCAACCGGCTGATCCAGGTTTTCCTCAAAACGTAAATCACGATTGGTCAAAATACCCACGAGTTGCTGGTTTTTGACCACCGGCACGCCTGATATGGAGTATTGATGCATTAAGGCCAGAGCATCTTTGACTTTCTGCTCTGGTTCGATGGTAATCGGATCCACCACCATGCCGCTTTCCGACTTTTTTACGCGGTCCACTTCTATGGCCTGACGTTCAATGCTCATGTTGCGATGAATAAAGCCCATGCCGCCCTCCTGAGCCATGCAGATGGCGGTGCGCGATTCTGTTACCGTATCCATGGCCGCCGAGACAATGGGAATATTCAATGTGATGCTCTGGGTCAACAACGTGGATGTGTTTACATCTCGCGGCAAAACGTCGGAATCGGCAGGAACTAAGAGCAGATCGTCAAAAGTCAAGGATTCTTTTACTACATCGTCGAGCATATTCCCTCCTGTAAATATTTCATAATATATTGTTATTTATAGTATATTGTTTACCGTTCAATACGAGAAAAAAAACATCCTCCGTCTCGTTGGACGAGATGAATTCCGCAAGCTGGTAATAGCTTTTTCTTGTGAAACGAGCGGAAAATTTTCCGTTTTTGATAAGGCAATACATAACATTGTCCGCTCCTACCCGTAAACTGCTCAAATCCAGTTTTTCCCGACAGTCGTCGCTCAACAGAACTTCCAACGTTTCAACACCGCTTTCCGGATCTGTTTCTCTGAAAACAGAGACGACGACAATGGCCGTGTCTTCAACATCCAGATAACAGGTTTCTTCTTTGATTTTGATGAAGTACTGACCGTTCTCGTCCACATGAAGATTTTCAAAAAAAATGCAAAGAATGTCTTTGCGGAACATGTGTGCGCCGCGATAATACCAGACGCCTTCTCTGTCTATTTTTATGTCGCTTAAGGCCATTAAAATGTTTTCCTGCTGTCCAGTAGTAGGGTGACCGGTCCGTTGTTGATGAATTCAATTTGCATGGTTTCCTGAAACCGTCCGGTTGCCAGTTTTTTCACCTTTGGCTTTGCCTGGCAAACCAGATATTCATAAAGCAAATTGGCTTTGGAAGGTTCTTCCGCCCGGATAAAAGAAGGCCTTCGTCCCTTCATGCAATTTCCCAGCAGTGTAAATTGCGAAACCACCATCATTTCGCCGTCAATATCCAGAAGGGAAAGATTCATTTTTTCCTGATCATCTTCAAAGATTCGCAAATTGATGGTTTTTTCCAGAATATAGTCCGCATCGGTTTCGGAATCGTCTTTCTCCACTCCAAGAAAGACAAGGATTCCCTTGTCAATCGTAGAAAACAGCCGGGAATGAATTGTGACGGAAGCCCGGTTCACTCTCTGAATCACTGCGCGCATGAAAAATTCCGTTTATAAAACTGAAAGCATGCTAGCAACAATTCCTTCCATCTTCAAGCAATTTTCTGGAAGCCTCCAGCAGGCGGCATTTTATTGATCTTTTTGGTATATACGTTCATTGGTCTGGAAATTGATATTGCATTTTATGCAAGGATAACTGTTTTCCATTAGAATTCGATCAACCCTTATTCTCAATACTTCTGCAAAATCTTTTGCCGTTTCAGAGAGTTCGGTTGTCTTTACATGTTGTTTATCTTCTATTGGTGTCGCCTTTTTGCCCTTTGATATCGAACAGAGCCGCGGTTTGGGTTGATCTCCATGAAACCCAAACTTCTACTTGACTTTCTTTTTGGCCGCTGTAACTTTATGTTTTACGTGAATATTTTCTTTTTCTTGGACGGTATCCTTTGCCTGAGTCTTTTCAGGGATTTTTTTCGCGGCGGTAGTCGTCTTGTTTACGGTTTTCGTGGTTTTTTTCACGGCCGTCGTTGTTACCTTCTTTGCGGACGTTGTTTTTTTTACCTCGGTCGGCGCCGGTTTTGAGGGGGTTGTCTTCTTTTTGGCAGCTGTTGCCGGGCGTTGCGCTTTCGCCCTCGCCCCGGTTTTTTCCGGTATTTTTTCTTTTGCTTGGGGTGCATTTTTTGCCTGTTTTTTTGCCGTCAGCGTTTTTTCTTCGGTCATGGTTTTCTTGACGGTCGCCTTAGTCTTTGTCGCGGTTTTTTTCTCCGCCGTCGTGGCTTTCTCTGTTTTTGCTGTTTTCATCGTCATCACGGGTTTTTTGGCGGAAATGATTTTGGGGCTTCCCGCTTGCTTTTTTTCCGGCGGTTGCTGGTCCGGCACGCCCGTTTCCAGATCAATGCCGAAGATTGAGGATAATTGATCTTCCGCAATCATTTTTTCCCGCACATCCGCCGTCGTCCGGGTTTGCAGGGCAGCCGGAACGTTCATTAGATCCTGATGGTTGACGCCGCGCAAATGAAACAGAAGTTCCGGTGTATGATCCAGTCTGGACCCGACGCCATAAAGAACGGCGGCGACATGCTTGCACATGAAGGCCCAATCCGGACAGGAACAACTGAACGTCATTTCCTGGGGCGAGGGAAAAAGCCCGGTTTTCTTTCGGGTGACCACTTCCATAATCGGCCCCGACAGGCGGCCTTTGAGCAAATCCACCAGCGAGGCGATTTTCCCGGCGCATTCACACTGGATGGATTTCCAGATGTCTTCAATCAGGGGCTTAATGCTGATTTTCACGGAGTAAAGGTCGCTTCCGCTGACCAGGGCTTCCACCTGGCCTTCCCGAAGCTGAAGATCGATGACGGAGCCGTTGCGGACATAGGTTCTGCCACGCGGCAGACGATTGGCATAATCGCTGTAAGATTCCAGGTTGTCGCACCAGGCTTTTCCCCAGAAAGTTGCGGCAATGGTTTTTCCCGCGATCTGGACCGGCGAAATGGTCTGTCCTTTCTTTTTCATTTTCTCCACTTTTTGCATGGCTTTTCTGCGTCTTTCAGCCACCGGCACGTAAGGTGCCCATTGATATCCCCAGCCCATTTACCTTATCCCCCTGTTATAATTTAATATTTTTACGAATCCAGTGCCCGCGACAAATCCAGGCTGACAAAATTCAACAGTTCATCATCGGGCATTTCCGTCAGCAGCCGTTCGGCACCCTGCCCCAAAATGCTTTCCGCCAGCTCTTTTTTCTCTTCAATCAAAGCGTCAATTTTTTCTTCGACCGTGCCGCGACACACAAATTTATGCACCAGGATATTTTTGTGCTGGCCGATGCGATAGGCCCGATCGGTGGCCTGGTTTTCCACTGCCGGATTCCACCAGCGGTCAAAATGAATGACGTGGGACGCGGCGGTTAAATTCAATCCCACGCCTCCGGCTTTCAAAGAAAGAACAAAAAACGGCGGGCCTTCTTCACGCTGAAAAGAATTAATGAGCTCCAGACGTTTCTTAACAGGCGTCTCGCCGGTCAGGATCAGGCCCGGCTGGCCGAACACATCCGCCAGCGCTTCCGAAAGCGGCGCGGTGATTTCTCGAAACTGCGAAAAGATTAAAACTTTTTCCTGTTTGGCGGCAATTTCTTCGCAGATTTCCTTCAGACGACGGAACTTGCCGCTTTTGTTTTGATCATAGTCCTGATCCCCCAGCCAGTGCGACGGATGATTACAGATTTGCTTAAAGCGCATCAGATAGCTCAACACTAGTCCCCGCCGGGCGATGCCGTCTTCCGCTTCTTGTAATTGACGTGCCAGTTCCTGAACCGATTGTTCATACAGAGCGGCCTGGATTTTCGTCAGAGGGCAAAAGGCCCGCACTTCCACTTTGTCCGGAAGATCTGCAATGATGCGCTTGTCCGTTTTCATCCTTCGTAAAATATAGGGACGGACCAGCGAGCGCAGTCCGGCATAGGATTGATCGCCGTTTTCCGAAGATTTTTTTACGTAACGGCTGAAAACCGTTGATGAGCCCAGAAGTCCGGGAGACAGAAAATCAAACAGAGACCAGAGGTCTCCCAGGCGGTTTTCCACCGGCGTGCCGGATAAAATGATGCGGTTTTTTCCAGAAAGCGCTTTGACGGCCCTGGTTTGCCGGGTTGATGGATTTTTAATAGCCTGCGCTTCATCCAGAATGATCAGCGACCAGGTTTCCTTTTCAAACCAGCTCTGTCGTTGCAAAAGAGAATAGGTTGTGATGATCAAATCCTTGCCGTTCAGTCTGGCCGCGCGATCTTGCGGATGGGCAAGTTTGGCCAGTTCGGCGGCTGGTGTCTCCGACGTATGGGCCAGAAAAACCGAAAGAGATGGCGCAAAACGAAGAATTTCCTGCTTCCAGTTGGCCAGAAGCGATGCGGGAACCACCAGCAGAGAAGGAGCCGGGATGGATTGGGAAGATCGTTTTTCTTTCTGGAGCAAAAGCAACAGGGCCAGAATCTGGATGGTTTTTCCCAGACCCATGTCGTCGGCCAGGCAGGCGCCGATGCCCAGACGGTTCATAAACCACAGCCAGTTGACCCCTGTCTGCTGATAAGGCCGCAAAGGAGTTTTAAGCAAATCACCGGGATGGGCATCCGCCACTTTTTCCGGAGAACGAAGCTCGGCAAGAATTTTTGCCAGCCATTTTCCCGCCCGCACATCCAGCCATTCGCGGCGATCATCCTCAAACGCCTGAGCGTCCTTTGGCAAGATGCCCGCGCCGGAAAGAATCTGCATTCCCCTCGCCAGAGAAATTCCCTGACGGAAATCCTCGTGGGCCATTTTTTCCCACGTGGCAAGAACATCCGCCAGCTTGTCCCGATCCACTTCCACCCATTTTCCCCGGATTTGCACCAGGCCTGAGGAACTTTCCTGGATCAAACGCCATTCTTCCCGGGTCAATTCCTCTCCATCCAAGGAAAGTTGCACGGAAAAATCCATCAGCGCATCCAGGCCCAGCCCCTGTCCTTTTCTGCCGCCCAGCGAAACGCTGACTTTCGGACGAGCCGGACGGCCCCCTTGAGCGCGCCACCAGTCGGGAATGCGCACCAGAATGCCGGACGATTCAATCAACGGAATATCCTTGAGAAAACGATGGGTTTCCGAAGGTGTCCACGCCACGGGATGAAATATTTCTCCGCTTTCCACCAGCGAGCCAATCAGATTGCTCTGCTGAGCCGCCCGTTTGAGCGGCGTTAAAAGATTCAGCAGGCCCTGTCTGTCTTTTTGTCCGGAAAATTCGGCCAGCGCTTTTCCCAGAGGCAAATGCTGGGGTTTAGCCATGCCGGATAAACGGGTGGTGTAAGTGACCAAAAAGGCAAAGGGGCGCTCTTCATTCCGTCGGTTTTCCGCCAGATGAAAGATCACTTTGCCCACCATGTTCCAGAGCGGATTTCTTTTTTTTAAAAAGGATAGAACCTCCCCGGTATCCTGTTTGATTTCACTTTGCGTATGCTGATCCAGACCTTCCCAGAGAGCGGCCAGCGCATCGGCGTTCAGATACTCAAAACCCTGCATGGGCGGACAGGTATCCGCCAGCCTCTCCAGTTCCTCGCGCACAGGGGGCGGCACGGCCATCAGCTTCTGCGCCTCCAGTCCGGCGCTTTGGCAGAGTTTGGTCAGATAAAGCCTGGCAAAGTTCCGCCAGAAAGAAAAAAGCGAAGGCAGAGGCGTTTCCAGTTCTACAGTCGCCAGATGGAGCAGGCCCGCCTGGCCATGGCCGGAAAAGGCCTGCTCAAGGCGCGCGGCCACTTCCGCGGAGAGAGCAGCGTTGTCGACGCCCGGATGATACACAAGATGTCCGGAAGGATTTAGGGAAAGGGCGGGAAAAGTCATATTTTATGCTCGGCAAGCAGAACCTTAATAACAAAGTTATCATATCACACCCCTTTGGGCATTGCAAAATTTGTCTTGCCCATCGGCAATATTCAGTATATTTTTTATACATGAGTAAAAACATCTTACTGATTAATCCCTGGATTTATGATTTTGCGGCTTATGATTTCTGGATGAAACCTTTGGGGCTTCTGTATCTGGGAGGTCTTTTACGCTCCCAAGGTCATCGTGTTTCCTACATGGATTGCCTGAATCCCTATTCACCGCAAATGATTCAAAGAAAAGGAAAGTCCCCGAAAAGGCATCCCTACGGTCATGGCGGTTTCTTCCGAACGATCATCGAAAAACCTGCTTGCCTTCATTTTCTGCCTCGCAGCTATTGCCGGTACGGTATTGATCCGGACATTTTTCGACAAATGCTCAATCACTTTGAAGAGGTAGACCTTGTTTTGGTAACGTCCATGATGACCTACTGGTATCCCGGTGTTTTTGAAGCCATCAAAATTGTTAAAGAAAATCTTCCAGGTGTACCGGTGGCGCTGGGCGGAAAATACGCTTCGCTTTGTTATGACCATGCTGCGGCTTTTTCCGGAGCCGATTATGTCATTTCTGGACCGGGCGAAAAACCTGTCCTGAATTTATTAAGGGATCTGTTTCATGAAGATGCTGCAAGGATCTATGATGAAACGAATCTTGATAGTCTGCCCTACCCTGCTTTTGATTTGCAGGAGCAAATCGATCAGATTGCGCTTCTTACCTCCCAGGGTTGCCCCTATCGTTGCAGTTATTGTTCCTCGCCATTGTTTTATAAAAAATTTCTACGGCGAAATCCCCTACTGGTCGCTGATGAAATTGAATTCTGGCAAAAAAATTTTGGCGTGACGGATTTCAGTTTTTATGATGACGCGCTTTTAGTGGATGCGGAAAACCATCTGGTTCCAATGCTTTCTGAAGTCAAAAAAAGGATACTCTCCTGCCGGTTTCACTGTCCCAATGGATTGCATCTTCGGTCTATGGATGCAAATTTAAGCCGAATCCTTTACGATTCAGGTTTTCAGACGATTCGTTTCGGTTTTGAAACGGCCAATTTTCAACAGCAAAGGGAGACGGGAGGCAAGGTAAGGAACGAGGACCTCCGACAGGCGGTTCGACACCTGAAAAACGCTGGCTATGCCACGGAAGATATTGGTATCTATCTCTTATGCGGCATTCCAGGGCAGAAAGCCGCGGATGTTATCGATAGCATTGAATTTGTTCAGGAATGTGGAGCTAAACCTGTGCTGGCCGAATATTCACCCATTCCCGGCACAAAAATGTGGAACGATGCGGTAGCCACTTCCCCATTTGACATTCAGCACGAACCCCTATATCATAACAACTCGCTTTTATGCTGTCGCAATGATGATTTCAGTTACGAGATTTACAGCAGCCTGAAAGCCAAGCTCAAAATGAAAAAGAAAGTCAGGGAACCGTCGCTATGAACGGACGCAATGCTTTCAAGTATATCTTTATTCTTTTGTTATCGATGTTTTTTTTCATCTTTGGTATGGATATTCTCATACGTTCTTTTAAAATGACCAATCCTCTGGAATTTGTCATGACACTCTTTTCCGCTTCTTTTATTATTTTATTTTCCGCCGTAGGTGTTCTTTACGTTTACTTTCGCTTTTTCCGAAATAAATCCGATGAGGCAAATAAGAGGGAAGATGCAGATATCATCTAATATTTACCGTCCGTTAACCGCCGGGTTATTGCTTTTAGCTTTATCCTTCTGTGCCGAAGCGATGGATCTGGAAAAAAAGGTGATGAAAGCCAAACTGGATAATGGCCTGACGGTTCTGATGCTGGAGCGTAAATTCAGTCCAACCGTTTCTCTGTTTATCCGCTACCGGGTAGGAGCGGTGGACGAGATCCCGGGACAAACCGGTGCCGCCCATTTTTTGGAGCATATGATGTTCAAAGGCACGCCGACCATTGGTACCAAAAATTACCCAGCGGAAAAGAAACTGCTGACATTGATTGAGAAAACCGGTATGACGCTGGATCAAGAAAAAAAGAAAAAAGAAAAAGCCGACTCCAAAAAATTGAATCAGCTCGCCGCCCGGCTAAAAAAACTTCAATCCAGACACAGGCAATATTTTGTTGCCAATGAAATCGACCGTCTTTATACAGAAAATGGAGGCTTGGATATGAACGCCTCCACCGGACAGGATGTCACCACGTATTTTGTCAATCTTCCCGCCAATAAAATTGAACTTTGGGCGCGCATGGAAGCCGACCGCCTGATCAATCCTGTTTTCCGTGATTTTTACACGGAAAGAGATGTGATTCTTGAAGAGAGACGGCAGCGTACGGAAGTCAGTCCGGACGGAAAACTCTACGAATCCTTTATGAATGCAGCTTATGCGGTTCATCCGTATGGAAGGCCGATCATCGGACTGAAAGAGGACATCTCTTCCATGAGTCCGTCTGCCATCCGACTGATTCATGAAAAGTATTTATTGCCGGAAAACATTATTATCGCTGTGGTGGGGGATATCGTTCCAAAAGCAACGCTGGAAATGATCAACCGCTATTTCGGAAAAATTTCCCGTCCTTCCGCCGCCTCCTCCGGTTTGCGGGCAAATGAGGCGTCTCCTGTGGAACCACCCCAAAACACAGAACGAAAAGTCGAGGTGTTTTTTGATGCCAATCCATCATTAATCATCGGTTATCACAAGCCTACCGCTCCCTCTTACGAGGACTATGTTTTTGATGTTCTGGAAACGATTTTAGGAAAGGGAAGAACCAGCCGCCTATATTCTCAACTGGTTCTGAAAAATCAGATCGCGGAAAGCGTTAGTGTTGCCAACGGTTTGCCCGGATCGCGCTATTCCAATCTGTTTATGGTTTTTGCCAAACCTCGCCATCCGCACACCAACGAGGAAATTATGAACGCAATTTTCAAAGAACTGGAAAGCATCAAGACTTCTCCCGTGACGGAGGAAGAACTGGTCAAGGCGAAAAAGCAAATAAAAATGGAATATATCAAAAGCCTGGATTCCAATTCCGAGCTGGCGTCCATTCTTTCATACTATGAACTTCTGATGGGAGATTACCGGTATTTTTCCAATTATCTTTCCGAAATTGAAAAAGTGACAGCCGGAGATATTTCCGCCGCCGCCCGAAAATATCTGGATGTCCAAAACAGAACGGTTGCATTTTTAAACAAAAAATCCAAAGAGAACAAAGATCATCCATGAGAAATAAACTTCTTCCGTCGTCCTTTTCCGGCTTGCTTCTGATTCTTTTGGGGGTGTTTTTTTCGGTTCAGGCCTTTGCCTTTCAGAATTTTCCGCCTCCCGACAAAATGACCTTCCCCCGGTTGGAATTCCATATTCCCCAGGCGGAAAAAATCCTCCTGGAAAATGGTATGGTTTTGTTTTTTCTGGAAGATCGTGAATTACCTCTGATTTCTATTTCTGCTATGCTGTATTCCGGTTCGATGTATGATCCTCCGGGTAAGGAAGGCTTGGCGGAACTGACCGCCTCGGTGATGCGCACCGGCGGCACGTCCAAATTATCCAGTTCAGAAGTTGATCGGCGGCTTGATTTTCTTGCCGCCTCTCCATCCATTTCCATGTCGCTGGATGCGGCTTCCGTTCATTTTTCTTTCCTGAAAACCGATCTGGCTCACTGCATGGATCTTCTTTCCCAAATGATCCGAACGCCTGCGTTTGAACAGGAAAAGCTCGATCTGGCGATTTCTCTTCAACAGGAAGACCTGCGCAGAATTGCCGATCATCCTCAACGTTTGGCCTTTCGGGAGTTCAACCGCCTGCTGTATCCCAATGACCCCCGCGGACGCTACGTAACGTCGGATTCTTTGAAAAAAATTGACCGAAGCGATCTCATCCGATTTCATGAAGATTTTTTTTACCCGGCCAATATGCTGTTCTCCGTGTCCGGGAATCTTTCCAGAGAAGAGGCTATTCGGATGATGAATCAATACTTCGGTGACTGGCAAAGCGACCGCCGGAGAAGAACGATTGCTCCCGCCCCGAAAGAAACAGGTCATGGTGTCTTTCTGATTCAGAAACCACTGCCGCAATCCACGGTGATTACCGGTCATATGACTGTCAGCAAGAAAGATAACGATTATTATGCTTTTTCCCTTCTTGATTTCATTATCGGCAGCGGAGGGTTCAATTCCCGGATTTTCAGCGCCGTGCGCAATAATGAAGGTCTGGCCTATAGCGCGGGAAGTTTTTACCGGGCTCGTCCTACTTATGGTGTTTTTGGCGCTTATGCATTCACCAAGACGGAATCAACGGCACAGGCGCTCCATTTGATCAATGCCATTTTCAAGGACGTTGCATCCGGTTCAATCACGCAAAACGAGCTGGATTGGTCCAAGAAATCCACGGTGAACAGCTTTCTATTTTCGTTTGAAAAACCGGAAAACGTTGTTTCACTGCAAATGACCATGGATTTTGAGAATCTATCGGCTGATTTTCTTTCCGGATACAGGGAAAGAATTGAAAAAACGACGCGCGAGGATCTGCGGCGAGCCGGCGCCAGACATCTGAAAGGAAAGAAAACATTGACGGTCATTGTCGGCGACGCTGATCGATTTGGTCATCTGCCGGAAACGGTGATGCAGCCTGTTTTGATTTCACCAAAACCGTAAAATGAGGTTTGTCCATGATTGACGAGAAAAAATATCAAAGAATATCGGATAGAATCGATACCTATCGCAATGAAATGATTGAATTGCAACAAGCTTTGACGGCTGTTCCTGCTGTGGGTCCGATAAACGGCGGCAAAGGTGAAATGCTCAAAGCCATTCTGCTGAAAGAGCGTCTGAAAGATATGGGATTTTCCTTATTTGCTCATTATGATGCTCCCGACGAATCTGTTCCTGCCGGGTTGCGTCCTAATTTTTTTACCACCCTGGAGGGAACGAGTTCCTTGCGGAAAATCTGGATCATTACTCATCTGGATATTGTTCCGCCGGGAGAACTTAACCTTTGGAGCGCCGATCCTTACAAGGCATATGTCAAAGACCATCACATTTATGGACGAGGCACGGAGGACAATCAACAGGATATGGTGGCTTCCATTTTTGCGGCAAAAGCCTTTCTGGACGAGGATATGGCTCCCTCTTCCCATGTGAATCTCTTTTTTGTGGCAGATGAGGAAACCTCCGGCGGCAAAGGACTATATCACGTTCTGGATTTGCCGGAAAAAATCTTTTCTCCAAATGATCTCATTGTCGTTCCCGATTCGGGAAATGAACAGGGATCGCTCATCGAAGTGGCCGAAAAAGGTATTCTCTGGTTGGGTTTTAAAACGATCGGCAAACAATGTCATGGAAGCAAACCTCAACTGGGCAACAATGCATTCTCGGCGGCTTCTCACCTGGTGACAAAGCTGACCAAATTGAGGAAAATTTTTGGTGAGTCCGATCCGCTTTTTGATCCGCCATTCAGTACATTTGAGCCTACCAAGAAAGAGGCCAATGTCGGCAATATCAATACCATTCCTGGGGAAGATATTTTTTATATGGATTGTCGCATCCTGCCCCGGTATGATCTGGAAAAGGTCTTGAAAGAAATTCGTAAAATCACGGAAAAAGTGGAAAATGAGTTTTCCGTAAAGATTGAAATCTCTCAGGAGCAGTATGTACAGCCGGCTCCGGCCACTTCGTCCGATGCTCCTGTTGTGGGTGTGTTAACGGAGGCTATTGAGAAAGTTTACCAGGTGAAAGCCTATTCCGGCGGTGTCGGAGCGGGAACCGTTGCCGCTTATCTTCGCAAAAAAGGCTATCCGGTGGCTGTATGGTCGAAAACCAACATGAATGCCCATCAACCCGATGAAAACTGTCCAATCGACAATATGGTGGGCAACGCTAAAGTCTTTGCCCGCCTGTTTCTGCATGGTTAATTTCTGTTGCATGGACTGGATCGTCATGTTAGAAATTGATCTACCGTTGGTGTCGCTCTTTTTTTTTCAGGTTTTACTAAGAAAGCGACAGCTGTATTCATTTTATTTTTTTCAGAGGCTGTTTTTTTGAATAAAGCAACGAAAGATCTTCAGACGGAAAAAGTAGCGTTTGCCGATCAGAATCTGCTGAAGCATCTCTGTGGCGAACACGATAAAAATTTGAAGTTGATTGAAAAACGCGAAGCGGTTCAAATCAGACCTTGGGGAAATTCTCTTTCCATTGCTGGGGAAGAGAACTCCGTCCTGAAAGTCTCTATCCTTTTCAAACAACTCTACGGCATACTGGAAAAAGGATGGATCATTCATCCGTCCGATGTCGATTATGCCCACCGGATTCTGAGTGAAGACATGGAATTCGATCTGGCGCGAATTTTTCTGGACACGGTTTTCATATCTTCCAAGAAGCGTGTGATTACGCCGAAAAGCATTGCTCAGCGCAGCTATATTGATGCCATGAGAAACGCTGATATGATCCTGGCCATCGGACCGGCCGGCACGGGCAAAACTTATCTAGCGATGGCAATGGCTGCTTCCTATTTGCTGGAAAAGAAAGTTCAGCGCATTATTCTGACTCGGCCGGCCGTGGAAGCAGGTGAACGTCTCGGCTTTCTGCCGGGTGATCTTGCCGAAAAAGTCAATCCGTATCTGAGACCTTTGTATGATGCTCTCTATGACATGGTGGATATGGAAAAAGCCGGAGCCATGATTAACAAAGGTTTGATCGAGGTTGCGCCGCTGGCCTTCATGCGCGGTCGTACCCTCAACGATTCGTTTATTATTTTGGATGAAGCTCAAAATACCACATCTGAACAAATGAAAATGTTTCTCACCCGATTGGGATTCAATTCCAAAGCGGTGGTCACCGGTGACATCACCCAGATTGACCTACCGGCCGAAAAGGCATCCGGACTCATTGAGGCGGATAAAATACTTAGAAAAATCAACGCAGTGCGTATCGTGCATTTTTCGCAAGTGGATGTAGTTCGGCATCCCCTTGTTGCGGATGTTATATCTGCTTATGCGTCTTGGGAAAAGGGAAAGCACGCAAAATGAATTTTCTTGATTCAACCTCGGAGAAGATTTTTTCCTTCTTTCGGAGACTGAAGGATAAGTATGAATTTTCCTTTACATTTCTGAATAATATTTTTTTCCAGCGCTGGGGGATTGCTCTTGTTTTGAGTCTTTCTTTAACTCTGATTCTGTCTCCTCCCTTCTATGATTCCTTGCCGCGATATTCTCATGGAGAAATTGCCAAAGAAAATATCAAAGCGGACCGGGATTTTCTGGTTGAAGACATCAATTCTACAAGGCAAAAAAGACAGGAAGCATCGTCAAACACAAGGCCGGTTTATGACTATGATGCTGAAATACCCCTAACGCTCAAGGCGAAAATGAGGCAGGCTTTTGTGCTGGCTTCCGGGGAACCAGACGATAAACAACGAAAAGCTATTCTTGAAAAAAATCTAGACATTACAATAACGGCGGCAGAATATACCTTTTTGGCTGCCAACGACTTTTCCAATGAGCTACTCTCAAATATTTCAAAAACGATAACCTTTTTTTATCAAAATACGCTGGTTTCACGAAATGTTTTCAGAAAAAGCGAAAACCAGAGCGGAATTACCATTGTGAATGTCATTTCACGGGAAGAGGAAAATCTCAAGGATGTATCTTCTATTCTGAACATCAAGGATATCGATTCTTTATTGTCCAGGCAGGTCAACACCAATTTTAAAGACGAGTCTTCAAGTGCACGGCATGTCATTTTTGCTCTTTTAAAGAAGCTTGTCGAACCCAATCTGAGTTTCAATGAGGAAGCAACCCAAAGGAAAATACGCTTGGCGGCAGAAGAGGTCAAACCGGTATATTTCCAAGTACAAAAAAATGAGATGATTGTCCGTGAAGGTGACAAAATCGGATACCGCGAACTGGCAAAATTGAACACGTTTCATAAAACCGTCTCTGAAAGCAAAATATCTACTCTGATGGTCATTTTGGGCATCTTCTGCGTAACTTTGTTCATGACGCTGCTTTTATATTTCTGGCGGACCCGAAACTGGCTCAAGACGTCTCCCCGTTCCAACAAGGACTTTTTGGTATTTGCTATTGTAGCAATATTGCAAATGTTTTTTGTAAAAGCAGGTATTTTTATTTCTGTGGCCATTAACAGGGCCTTTCCCTCGATTCCCATCGACGCCTGCTATTTCTGCATCCCTTTTGCCTGCGGAGCAATGATTATTGCCGTACTGGTGAATCGAAACGTTGCGATGATCATGAGTGTTCTAACCTCATTTCTGATTGGGCTTTTGTTTGATGAGAAAATCCTCTTTCCGCTTTTTTCTTTTCTGGGCTCTGTAGCTGCTTCCTACCACATCGTCAACAGCCGTCAGCGCTCCGCTTTTTTCAAAGTGGGCCTTTTTCTGTCCGTGATCAACATGGCCGCCATTCTTTCGTTAAACCTCCTGACAGGTCATTTATTCAACGATTTGCTAATTCGCCTGTTCATGGGGGGTCTGGGTGGCATGATCACCGCCGTTCTGGTGGCTGGTTTTACGCCAGTATTTGAGAGTCTTTTTGGATTTATTACCTACATTAAACTACTGGAACTGGCCAACCTCAACCAGCCGCTCTTTCAAAGAATGATTATCGATGCCCCCGGCACCTATCATCACAGTATCATTGTCGCCTCCCTGGTGGAAGCCGCAGCGGAAGCCATTGGTGCAAATTCGCTTCTGGCCAAAGTCAGTGCTTACTATCATGATATTGGAAAACTCTCCAAACCTCACTATTTTATTGAAAATCAGCCAGGCTATGATAACCGGCATGACAAACTTTCTCCCAAAATGAGTTCTTTGATCATCATCTCCCATGTGAAGGAAGGATGCGAACTGGCCTCGTCGGTAAAACTGGGCCAGCCGATTATCAACATTATCCGGGAACATCACGGTACCAGTTTGGTCAGTTACTTTTTTGATAAAGCCAAAAAAGATAAAGACGAATCTATTCGCTCTCTCACGGAAAGCGATTTTCGTTATCCAGGACCGAAGCCGCAAACCAAAGAAGCGGGGCTGGTCATGCTGGGTGATGTTATTGAAGCATCCTCACGGACGCTGACGAATCCGACACCGGCGCGTATCCGGTCTCTGGTACGGGAGCGCATTGAACGGATTTATGAAGACGGCCAATTAGACGATTGTGAGCTTACACTGAAAAATCTCAATATTATTGCAGAAACTTTTACGCGGATTTTGCTGGGTATCTTCCATCATCGAGTGGATTATCCCGAAGGCGCTGTAAAAGAAACAGGTGGAAAGAAGGAAATCCATGACCATACAAATCGAAAACCGGCAGAAGCGAGTTAAGATCGAGAAGCGAAAAATTCGTCAAGATGTAACGAAGCTGATGAAGCTGCTCAATTGTGCGGATATGGAAGTCAGTATTTCATTGGTCAGTGATGAAGAGATACAGCGAATCAATCAGCAATATCTTTTCAAAGACAGACCCACCAATGTCATTTCCTTCTCCCTTCAGGAGGGAGAATATGGCGGTGTGAATCCACGTGTACTGGGTGATATCGTTATTTCCGTTGATACCGCCCTGCGCGATGCAGAAAAAGGCAGCCTGACTTTTGAAAATGAAATCACTTTTTTAATCATTCATGGTTTGCTTCATTTAATGGGCTATAACCATGAGAATACTTCCCGGGCAAATGCCCGAAAAATGAAAATGAAAGAAAACGAGCTTTTTGAGCTCATGACACAGAATCATCGCTTTTGAGAGCCCTTCCGGGACTTTGTTTATTTTTTGACAATGAGTATCTGTCCCGGCGCAATAGGATCATTTCCTGAAAGATTGTTCATTTTCTTCAATTTGGCCAGTTGCACATGGTATTTCCTGGCGATTCCTGCCAGATTCTCACCTTTGGTAACGATATGTTTATTGCTTCCCAGCTTTTTCATGTCCTTTGCCGTGATTTTTTTGCCGCCGGCAGACCGGGTTACAACTTTTGCAGATGGGTTTTCATTTTCAGTGGAAGCAGATGGAATCTTCAGATTCCCACCAACTTTCACCTTGTTGCTTTTTAAATTATTGATTTTTTTGAGATCTGAAACCGATACCGCATAGCGACCGGCAATACCTGCCAAAGAATCACCCCTTTTTACTTTATAAATTTTTACGGAAGCAGAGGTGCGAGATCCTTTGTTTTTTGCCGCATACTGCTCTTTTCCATCGGCAGCTTCCATCTGGCTGATTGGAATTTGAATGATACGGCCTTTGGCCAGTCTTCGATTCTTGCTAATCCGGTTGGATTGATAAATCGACTGCCTGGAGACACGATATCGTTTGGCAATGGATGCTACGGTTTCTCCGGGACGAACACGATGACGTATGTAGGAAGATTTTTTTCCGGTCGGACCCGTTGTGCTGCTGCCTGCGTATCTTACAGATGGTTTTTCTCCTTCAGGAATGTCGTTATAAACCAGATTGAATTTTTCTGTCATTCCTTGAGGAACTTTGATGGCATATTCACGATCAGGCGTCATTTTTGACCGGAGCTCTGCGTTCAAAACACAAATCGTTTCTTCGGGTATTTCCATTTTCTCTGCAACATCAGAGAGTTTCATTATTTTTTGGACTTTAACGGTTTCATAAGCCATCAGGGATTTTTTAGGTAATGGCAATGTAAATCCATACTTGTCGGGATTCTTGACAATATGCAGCGTCGCCAGAAAACGGGGAACATAACGTGCTGTTTCATTGGGCAATTTAGAGTAGAGATCCCAGAAACGGTCAAAATAATTGATATGCTGTCTGGAAATTACACGAAGAACCCGGCCCTCGCCGCAATTATAAGCAGCCAGCACGGTGAGCCAGTCTCCGAACATGGAGTGAAGTTCCTTCAAATAGGCAATGGCTGCGTGCGTGGACTTTAAAATATCCATCCGTTCGTCCACCCATTCGTCACGGGTCAGACCAAATTTATAGCCGGTGGATGGAATGAACTGCCACAGGCCGAGAGCTCGTGCGGAAGAATAAGCACTGACCTTGAAGCCACTCTCCACCAAGGGGAGCCAGAAAAGCTCTTCGGGCACTCCCGCTTTTTTTAATTCGTTCACGATAATATCTTTAAACATTCCCGAGCGCTCATACGAAGCCATGAAAAATTCTCTTTCATAGCCCTGAAACGAACGAATTTCCTTTTCCACATCCGCATTCATCAGCAGCTGAATCTCGCTGTGCTTGCCGTTGGTGCGCGTTTGTTGTGAAGAATAAACGGCCAGAATCCTTTTGGAAATCAGAAGGCGTAAATCATCTTTCTGACGAGCGATTTCCACTTCGCCGTTGGTATCCAAAACAAGGGCATAGGCTTTATCGAGCTCATTTAACGTATTTTCGATATCACCATTTTTCCAGTAAGCATCCGCCACTTCCAGGATTTCAAGGGCATTGTCCATCAAATCCTGTTCTTCAGCCACTTCCATTTTTTCATCTTCATCAGGGTTATCCTTTGTTTCCGGATGATTGGTCTTTGCAGGTTCTTTTTCCTGTACAGGTTCCTCTGTCTTTTCTTTTTCAAAAAAGACGTTTCTTATCGCATATAAGGGTGTTTCCAACTTGGAAGTGGCTTGTTGTTTTTGGTCGGCTTCCTTTAATGATGAAAGCGAGGCTGTGCTGACTGTATTTTCAGCAAAGGCCGTTTGGGTGATCATCCATAAAACAGTGAAACTCAAACACAATATGACATGCAATATCGGAACGATTCTTTTAAAATTTATCATGGATTCTCTCTCCTGTAATTTGTTGGTTATGGAAAAAGTCAGGTGATTCGGACCGAACTTTTTCCGGACACTCGGCTGATCTATGCTTTCCGAAGGCCGTGTCGGCCTGAACATACCGGCGCTGTATAGCATACTTTCCTCAAATCCCCAAATAAATATCACTATTCAAAACTTGATAAAAATATATGATATTTATCATCTATCCATTGGTTTGTGCATCATTACCCAGCATCAGATAAGCTTGGAGAAAATCGTCAATTTCGCCGTCGAGTACTTTTTGCGCGTTACCCATTTCCAAGTTTGTCCTGTGGTCCTTCACCATCTTGTATGGATGCAAAACATAGGAGCGAATCTGGCTGCCCCACGCAATATCTTTTTTCTGCTTGTTTTCTTCATCCAGCTTTTCATTTTTTTGCTGGAGCTCTCGTTCGTAAAGACGGGATTTAAGATATTTCATCGCCATAGCCTTATTTTTATGTTGGGATCTTTCATTCTGGCACTGAACGACAATACCCGTTGGTAAATGGGTGATACGGACGGCAGAGTCCGTTTTGTTAACATGTTGACCACCCTTGCCGCCCGAGCGGAAGGTATCGATTCTCAAATCATCTTCATTGATGTCAATTTTGATTTCATCGTCTACTTCGGGATACACAAACACGGATGCAAATGATGTATGACGCCTGCCCCCTGCATCAAAAGGAGAAATGCGCACCAGACGGTGAATGCCGATTTCCGCTTTGGTATAACCATAGGCATACTCTCCCTCAACCGTAAAAGAGACGCTCTTGACGCCTGCTTCATCTCCCGGTAAATAATCAATGATGCTGGTTCTGAACTCTCTTTTTTCCGCCCAGCGCAAATACATGCGTAAAAGCATTTCCACCCAATCCTGTGCCTCGGTTCCTCCCGCGCCCGCATGAATGGACATGATTGCGTTCATCGGGTCCTGTTCGCTCGAAAGCATCATTTTAAGTTCTTCCAAGCGGACATTTGCTGACAGACCCTCTATTTCTGTGGATAAGTCGTCGAGGACTTGTTCGTCTTCTTCCTCCAAAGCGAGCGTAAGCAGATTTTCAATATCCTGGATCTGACTCTGAAATTTTTTCCATTGTTCCAGAGAGCTGGATAATTTTGTTTTCTTTTGTAAAAGGATCCGGGCTTTGTCCTGGTCCTCCCAAAAATCTTTCCTTGCCGATAGGATTTCCAAGTCTTTGACTTTTAATTCCAGTTCTCCAACGTCAAAGGCATTCCCCTATATAATGAATTCTTTTTTTCAGGCTGACCATCATTTCTTGAATGTTTTCTGCTGACATTTCTTCCTCCCTTGAATGCTTATGAAGACTACAACAGCAAGGCAAATAAAACAAGTCCATACGAGTATATCGCCATACTGTGCGTAAATCGTCGGCACCGTAGCAAATTTTACAGTGCCTGAAAGCTGATCTTTTTGAAAAATCGAAGTCTTTGCGATGATTTGCCCTGTCGGATCGACAATGGCGGAAATGCCCGTATTCGCTGCCCGCACAAGGAACAGCCGTGTTTCCACAGCGCGAAAAATCGACATGGATAGATGTTGATACGGAGCGGAAGTTGCACCAAACCAGGCATCATTGGTGATATTCACCAGCAAATCGGCAGAGGCGTTTTTATATTTCCGTCCGGCTTCCGGCAGAATGCCTTCGTAGCAGATGAGGATGCCGATTTTTCGACCGCCCATGTCCAGGGGTTTAAACCCCATCCCTTGAGCAAAATCCCCGATTCCCTGTGCCAGACGGCTGATGAAAGGAAAAACCGTTTTGAGCGGAACATACTCTCCATAGGGCACAAGATGAACCTTATCGTACTTTCCGGCAATATCACCCGAGGGCGACAGCAAAAAGGCACTGTTAAAGTAATCCGTATGGGTCCCTTTTCCTGTGTAGCTCACGGAACCAACCAGCAGCCAGCTTTCTGTCCTAACCGGCAAAGCAATCACTTTGCGCTGAAAATCGCCTTGTTCCTGAAGATAAAATGGAACCGCTGTCTCTGGCCAGACAATGAGTCCTTTGGGTTGAATTGAATGGTGTAAAGTCAACTCCTCATACGTATTCAGAATTTGATTTTGATACTGTTGATTCCATTTTACCGACTGGTCGATATTTCCCTGAATCAGCGAGACATTCATGCTTTGGCCGTTTTGATAGGCCTGGGTTACTTGAGAAATGCGCTGGATGCCGTAAGCGTAAACACCGGACCAGACAAGAAACACCATTCCGGCTAGCACAAAGGATTTTTTATTTTTCTGTGTCAGGATGGCGAAAAAGGCAACATTTAAAAGCAAAATGAGAAAGGACAAGCCATAAACGCCGGCAATGTCAGCAAACTGAAGAAGGAAAAGATTACGGAACTGTGAATATCCGAGATTTTCCCACGGAAACCCCGTAAATAAATGAGATTTAATGTATTCCAGGCAAACCCATATTCCAGGCGCAGCCAGGATCAAAGGAATCTTGCTCCTGAAATAAACCAGTCCTGTGGAAAAAACCGCAAAATAGAAGCCCAGATAAGAAGCAAGAAGTAACATAATCGGAATGCCCAATGTCAACGGCAGGCTACCGTAGTGGACAACGACAAATACAATCCAGTAAACGATTCCAGAATATGCGCATAGGCCTGCGAGCCACCCCAGAAAAAAAGCCGACCTAAGTGAAGTGACATTCCGTAAGGCAATGAAAAGAGGAACAAAAGCAATCCATGCGATGAAGCCCAGACCGTATTTGGGAAAAGATAAAAACAGTAGAATTCCGCTCAGCAACGCAAAAAAAACCTGTTGGCGCCCAATGCTTGCCGACTTGCCGGCGCCAGGAGTCGCATCGTCATTTTTCATGGATATCTTCTTCCTGAATTTTTTTGACTTTTACCTTTTTGATGTTGCGTTCTCCTGCATTTTCAATAGTTATATCCAAATTGTCAATCTGAAAATTTTCTCCAGGATGGGGAATTCTGCGAAGGCTGTTTAAAATATATCCAGCCACGGTTTCAAACCTTCCCTTTTCCAGATGGACATCCAGCCGTTCTTCAATTTTTTCTATTTCAGCCCGGCCGTCCACGATAAAGGCTCCTTCGGCAGTTTGAAAAATTTCCTCAGAATCCGGGTTTTGTTCATATTCGTCCCGGATATCACCGACAATGGTTTCCAGCAAATCTTCCAAAGTGATCAGTCCGGATGTGCCTCCGTATTCATCAATCACAATGGCCATGTGCTTTTTATTATTCTTGAATTCTTGAAACAGCAAAAAAGCGCTTTTCGTCTCAGGAATATAATAAGGCTTGGTGAGATGAGCGAGAATATCCGTATGCATTGCCGGCCTCAAGCATGATTTCAGCAGATCCTGAATATGAAAAATGCCAACAATATTGTCCACAGAACCTCGATATACAGGAATTCGTGAATAATGAGAACTGGAAAAGACCGACATCATGTCTTCCAGGCTGTCCTCGCTGCTCACGGCAATGATATCGGTTCGGGGAATCATAATCTCCCGAACCAGAAGAGACGAAAATTCAAGAATATTTTCAATCATTTTCCGTGATACATCCGCTAAAATTCCTTTCTTTTGCCCTTTAGCCAGCATCGAAACGAATTCTCGGAGATAATGCTCCTTGTCGCGCCAGAAAAAAAGATGCTTATGTTTGTCCGGTTCTTCACGCCCCACTTTCTTATGCTCCGTCTCCACCTAGGGATTCTTTTTAAATTTTCTTAAACATGTGAAACAGATTCTGTCAATCGCCCATTATTTGATATTGCAGATGTTCTTAATTATTTCTTGACACGTTTTTTTTTTGTTGTTATGAGACGCCCGCTTGAACATGTGCGGCGTCTGTGGAAGTTTCCAGATTTCTTGTCTTTTTCCGCAATATGTCTAAATTTGATTTGCTATAAGGGGGGTTAGAAAATGCTTTGTCAGACAGTGAAAAATGGCGTGGAATGCGCTTTTATGAGTAAGAAAGGTTGTACCTTCATCGGCAGCAGTTGTGCTCCCATCATTGATAAATGCATGGAATGCAACAAGGTATTCGAGTATGAATCCGGCAAGTACTGCAAAGTTTATCCCGATCCGAAAAGCAAGTGGATGAAAGGAAACTGTCCCACCGCGTCACACATTAAAATTGAAATCAAGGAAGCCCAAAAAATCAATCCGCTCAAGGCATCCAAGAGAGCCAGCAAAAAGAAGTAATATTCAATTTGGTGTATCAATTAAAAAAGCCGACAATGGAGATTGCCGGCTTTCTTAACCCATCATCTTTCGAATTTGCTGCAGTTCTTTCTTAATCAGAATCAGTTTTTCTTCTTGGTCTGATGGAGTTCGGGGTTGTTCCTCGCTTCGTGTTTTGAGAAGCTGCTGCTTCGCTCCACTGATGGTAAAGCGCTGTTCATAGAGCAGATTGCGAATGGTTAACAATTCCTCCACATCTTTTTTCCGGTAAAGACGCTGATCCGTCTTGGTCCGTGACGGCTTGACGGTCTTGAACTCCGTTTCCCAGTATCGAATTACGTAGGGCTCAACATTGAGGATTTTACTGACTTCTCCAATCCGGAAGTAAGCTTTTTCGGGAATGATGATTTCCATACAATTCCTGAATCCTGACGGAGAAATGTCAAAACCTCCTGAAACTGTAAATATGCGAAGTAAGAAAAAAATCAAGCTTCAGCGGATTTGCACAAGAAAAATTGAATCAACCATCGAAAAGTTCTTTTTCCCAACCATTTTCCATCCGAGAATCATCAGAATTCCCGGAATGAGAACCTTATGGATACCGACGCCTGGCGTGATATCCGAGTAAAAAATTATTCACAGGTTGATCGTAATTTTAACCGTTTAAGGATTTACGTAATACCTGAGAAGATTTAAACGTTAAAACCCGGCGTGCAGTAATGGATATCTCTTCTCCGGTTTGCGGATTTCGACCTCGCCGGGAACGTTTCTCCTTTACAACAAAATTCCCAAATCCTGAAATTTTCACTTTTTCACCTTGAGCGAGACTGTCTTTAATGATATCGAATACCGCTTCCACAATATCCGCCGATTCTTTCTTTGAAAATCCGAGTTTTCCGTAAACATTTTGAATAATGTCAATCTTTGTCATTTTTAATCCTCCATTCAGAACGTCTTGTCTGTTAAGCCCTAATTTTTGCCGATGTCAATCGAACCGTATTGTTCACAATGATTTCATGGATATTGTTGATTTCCGTATCCGTCAGCGTCCTGTCCTGGGCTCGATAAGAAAATCTTAATCCCAAGCTTTTCGTGCCCTCTTCAAGGCTTTTTCCGGCGTATATATCAAATATTTCCACATTTTCAAGCAATTCTTCTTTTTGCTGCAAGACAATGTCCAGCATTTGCCGGGCTTCCATATCTGCGGAAATCAAAAAAGCAACATCGCGGGTTACGGCAGGAAATTTTGAGATATCCCGGTAGCAAACCGGTTGGTTCATGATCTGATTCACCAGAAGATCAAGATTAATTTCAAATAAATACGCACTGGCTTTGATATCCATTTTTTTCATGGTTTCCGGGTGAACCTGTCCCAGATAGCCAACGCATACCTCACGAACAAACAGGCCGCAAGATTGACCGGGATGCAAAAAAGGCTCTGCATTCTCCATTCGCTGGCAGCGCTGATCAATTTTCAAATCGTAAAAAATGTTTTCTACACAGCCTTTAAGATCGTAAAAATCAACAGGAATCTTAGCGCCCCAGAAATCCTCAGATATTTTTCCCGACAACAGTCCAGCCAGAATATTTTCTTCTTTCGGCAGTTCGCCAGAATTTCGCTTGAAAAAGATTCTTCCTATTTCAAATATTTTTAAATTTGCTGAAGCATTATTAATGTTTTTCTTTAAGGTTTCTAAGAGGCCATAGGCCAGAGTTGTTCTCATTACGGATTGTTCTTCGGTGAGAGGATTTCGGATGACCACAAAATTTCGCCGCTTCTCATCCGGCGGCAGGCACAGGAAGTCAGCGCACTGGGCCGTTGTGAAACTGTAATTGATAATTTCTGAATAGCCGCTGCCGGTCAGTAATTGTCGAACTCTTTCCTCCAATGTCAGACGCGGATTCGGTGCCATCTCCGTTACAGAAAGAGAGGGCATGGTTGCCGGAACATGATGATAGCCGGACAGACGCACCACTTCTTCGATCAGGTCAATTTCCCGGCTGATATCGACACGGTAACCAGGAGGCGTCACATAATAACAATCTCCTTTTTGATGCACGGCCATGCCGATACTTTTTAAAATGTTCAGCGCGTCCCTCCCGGATAAGGTTATGCCTGCTATTTGTCTGATTCTGTCCAAGCGCAAGGGAATATCACGAATGGTGTCAATGACTTTCGGATAAGCGTCGAGTCGATTTTTGCAGACCGAACCTCCTGACAAATCGGCAATCAACTGGGCTGCGCGATCCAGCGCGAGAAGAACACCGTCAGGATCAATGCCTCTTTCAAAACGAAAAGCCGCATCCGTAGGCATAGCCAGGCGGCGCGAAGAGCGTCGGATCGAGGAAGGATTAAAATATGCGCTCTCCAAAAATATTGTTTCTGTATCCTCTTTGACTTCCGAATTCAGACCGCCCATAATTCCGGCGATGGCCACAGGCTTTTTGCCGTCACATATCAGCAGGGTTCCTTCCGGAAGAATGCGACTTTTTTCGTCAAGTGACACGAATTCTTCGCCTGTTGTTGATTTGCGTACAACAATTCTTCCCTCTTCCAGAAAACGAAAATCAAAAGCATGCAGAGGCTGTCCCAGTTCCAGCATCACGAAGTTGGTTATGTCCACAACATTGTTGATGGCTCGCAAACCGGCTGCTTCCAGACGAGATTTCAACCATGCCGGAGAATGTCCAATTTTTACATTTTTGATCATTCGCGCCGAATATCGGGGGCAAAGATCATCGTCCAGGATTGTAATCGAAGAAAGCGCAGAAATATCTTCATCCGATTCTTGAAGATTTACCCAGGGGAGGTTAATTTTTTTTCCGGTTAAAGCGGAAACTTCACGGGCAATGCCGATCATACTCAGGCAATCCGCGCGATTTGGAGTAATGCTTACATCGAGAACTTCATCTCCCAGATTCAGTGCGATTTCCAGAGACTGTCCCAGTGGCAAGTCGGTCGGCAATTGGAGAATTCCTGATTCATCATCGCCGATTTCCAGTTCCGCTTCCGAACAGAGCATGCCGTCGGATTTTTCTCCACGCAATACGGTGGATTTAATCGTATATCCACCGGGAAGAGAAGCGCCAACTTTGGCCAGAGGCACAACATTACCCGCTTGAATATTCTTGGCTCCACAGACTACCGGATATGTTTTTTCACCGTCCGTCACATCACACAGAGAAAGCTTGTCTGCTTTCGGATGCTCTCGGACAGAAAGGATCTTTGCAACAACAACTCCGGAAAAATTATGGGAGATCTTTTTAATTTCATCAACTTCCAGACCGGCCATGGTTAAACGTCCAGCTAGGTCCTGTGCCGTTTTATCAAAATCAATATAATCTTTAAGCCACTTGAGACTGACGAGCATGAAACCGGGATCTCCTAAAATTGTTTAAGGAATCGGATATCGTTTTCAAATAAAAGGCGTATATCGGAAATGCCATATTTCAGCATGGCAATACGTTCCAGACCCAAGCCAAAAGCAAATCCGGTATAGACTTCCGCATCGTATCCGACATTTTGAAAAACAGCGGGATCAACCATGCCCGCTCCCAAAATTTCCAGCCAGCCACTCTGGCCACAGACACGGCAGCCTTGCCCCTGGCACATTCCGCAACGAATATCAACTTCTGCAGAAGGCTCGGTAAACGGGAAAAAGCTTGGACGGAAGCGCAAAACCGTATCATCACCGAAGACCTTTTTAAGAAAAGCGGTTAAAATGCCTTTCAAATCACCAAAACTGACCCCCTGGTCCACCAGCAGACCTTCAATTTGATGAAACATCGGTGTATGAGATACATCGGAATCCGGCCGGTAAACCCTCCCCGGCGATAATATACGCACGGGCGGGCGGACTTTTTCCATAATCCTGACCTGAACAGGTGAGGTATGGGTTCGCAAAACCATATTATCCTCAATATAGAAGGTATCCTGCATATCCCTTGCAGGATGATCCTTGGGCATATTGAGGGCTTCAAAGTTGTAGTAATCCAGTTCGACTTCCGGACCTTCAACAACTGAGAAACCGAACGACGAGAAGATATTACAAATTTCTCGGCGGATTTGTGTAACCGGATGAATTCTGCCTGGCCGTATGCTCCGGCCGGGTATAGTCACATCTATCGTTTGTTCCGCCAGCGCTTTACGTTCACTGATTCGGTTTTGATTTTGAATGGCTTCTTCGATTTTCTCTTCCAGAAGCACTTTTACTTCATTACAGCGCTTGCCGAAGAGAGGTTTTTCTTCAACCGGAACTTGAGAAATGTTTCTCAACATACCGGTAAGCAATCCTTTTCGCCCCAGATACTTTGTTTTTACAGCCTGAATCGCTTCTTCGGACTTTGCTGATGACAGCGCGTCCAAAGCATCGTTTTCCAGTTGCTGAAGATCCGCTATCATGCCGCCTGCTCGCCTTTGGCCGTCTCCACGATTCTGGTAAACCCTTGAGGGTCATTCACGGCCAGTTCGGCCAATATCTTTCGATCCAGGGCAATGTTTGATTTCTTCAGGGCATTTATAAGACGGCTATAAGAGATATTGTTTAAACGGGCGGCGGCGTTAATGCGCGCTATCCAGAGTTGACGAAAATCTCTCTTGCGTCTTCTGCGGTCGCGATAGGCATAGCATATCGCCTTATTGACGGCTTCTGTGGCTGTCCGCAACAGTCTGCTGCGAGCGCCAAAAAATCCTTTAGCTCTTTTCAAAATTGATCTTCTTTTTTTTCGGGCGGTGACGCTTCTTTTGATCCTTGCCATTTTCTTTGAGTCTCCTCGATTTCATGCAACTTACATGGTTTTTTTATGAACTATAAATAAGGAATCAGCCGTTTGATGGCGCTTTCGTTGGTATTGTGCACCAAAGTGGATTTCCTCAAGTTTCTCTTTCTTTTCGTGGTTTTCTTGGTGAGGATGTGGCTGGCAAAAGCTTTGCTGCGCTTTACCTTGCCGGTGCCGGTAACCGAAAAACGTTTGGCGGCTCCTCTGTGTGTTTTCATTTTTGGCATAATTTTCACCTCATTATTTATTCTGACAACTCTATTTTTTAGGCGACACAATCATAATCATGTTTCGGCCTTCCATTCGTGGTTCCTGATCCAGAATGCAGACATCGACTAACTCCGTTTTAATTTTATCCATCAGTTTTCGTCCGATTTCCGTGAAAGCTATTTCACGCCCCCGGAACATCATTGAGATTTTGACCTTGTCTTTCTGCTCTAAAAATTTTTTTATATGATTAATTTTCACCTGCAAATCATGAGCTTCCGTTTTGGGACGCAAACGGATTTCCTTGACATGAATCACCGTCTGGCTTTTTCTAGCGTCATGGATTTTTTTATTTTGTTTATAACGGTACTTTCCGTAATCCATGATTTTACAGACGGGCGGTTCGGCATTGGCAGATACTTCCACGAGATCCAATCCGGATCGCTCTGCATGTATAATCGCTTCATCCAGAGAAATAACGCCCAGCGGTTGTCCTTCATCGCTGATGACTCTGACGGTTGCTGATTTTATTTCCCGGTTAATTTTTAAATCCTTAGTTATAGGACACCTCCTGCAATTTCTTGAATCTCAAGAATCCTACTGTTTCTTCTCGCAATTTTCCCTCACCAGATCCATAAACTGTTCAACCGGTAAGGCGCCCAAATTTCTTCCATCACGAACGCGTGGTGCAACCGTTCCGGCTTCCATTTCCTTGTCGCCAATGACCAGCATGTATGGAATTTTTTGCATCTGCGCCTGACGGATTTTATATCCGAGCTTCTCATTGTCAAAATATTTTTCGCAGCGGATACCCGCGTTTGAAAGTCTTTCATAAACTGTTTGTGCGTAAGGAATATGCTTGTCCGTCACCGTAAGCAAAACGCACTGAACAGGTGAAAGCCATACCGGGAATGCACCGGCATAATGTTCAATGAGAACTCCCATAAAACGTTCAATCGCACCCAGAATGACCCGATGCAGCATGACTGGTCGATGTTTTTCTCCGTCTGCTCCGATATAGTTTAAATCGAATCGTTCCGGCAAAGTAAAATCGCATTGAATCGTAGCGCACTGCCATTTTCTTTTCAAGGCATCCTTGAGCTTAAAATCGATCTTCGGCCCATAAAAAGCGCCGTCTCCTGCATTTACCTCATAGTTGATCCGGTTGTCTTGCAATGCGTTTTCGAGAGCGGTAGTGGCCAGATTCCAATCCTCGTCAGAACCGATGGAGTGTTCTGGCCTTGTGCTCAATTCCACTTCATATTCAAAACCGAAAATGCCCATTGCGTAATTGACAAAATCGGCAATGGCACGGATTTCGGAGTTCAACTGCTCCGGCATGCAGAGAATATGTGCATCATCCTGAGTAAACTGGCGAACACGCATCAATCCATGCAGGACGCCGGTCTTCTCATGACGATGGACGGTACCCAACTCAAAGTACCGCAAAGGCAGGTCGCGGTAACTGCGAATTTTTGATTTATAAATCAGCATATGAGACAAACAATTCATCGGCTTGATGCCGTACGTCTGTTCGTCGACTTCAGTGAAATACATATTATCGCGGTAATGATCAAAATGGCCGGATTTTTTCCAGAGATCAACTTTCAGAATCTGTGGCCCCATCACCATGTCATAACCACGTTTCAGATGCTCCTTTTTCTCCCAGTCCTCAATCAGATAGCGCAGCAACATGCCTTTGGGATGAAAGATGACCAGCCCCGCTCCGGCCTCATCATTGACCTGAAACAAATCTAGCTCTCTGCCTAGACGCCGGTGGTCTCGTTTTTTGGCTTCCTCCAGAAGGTTCAGATAGTCTGCAAGAGACTGTTCATCGGCAAACCCGGTGCCATAAATGCGCTGGAGCATTTTATTTTTTTCGTCACCACGCCAGTAGGCGCCTGCCACACTCAAAAGTTTGAAGGCCTTGATCTTGCTCGTTGACGGAATGTGGGGTCCACGACATAAATCGATATAATCGCCGTCCTGATAAATGCTGACGTTTAACACATCCGCGGGAAGATCAGAAATCAGTTCAACCTTGTAATCTTCTCCTCTTTGGGCAAACAGCTTTATGGCTTCTTCCCGGGGCATTTCTTTTCGGATAAACAAATATTCGGCTGCGACAATTTCCTTCATCCGCTTTTCAATTTTCTCCAAATCCTCAAGCGTGAAGGTTTCCGCATAATCAAAATCATAGTAAAATCCGTCTTCAATGGACGGTCCAATGGTCACTTTCGCCCCTGAAAACACATCCTGAACGGCCTGAGCCATAACATGCGATGTACTGTGGCGTAAAATGGCCAATCCTTCTTTCGAAGAGATTTCAATCGGTTCGAGGGTGCAATCTTCTTTCAGAAGAAAACTCAAATCGACATTGGCTCCATTAACTTTTGCAGCAATCGCGGAATCCAAGACGTCCTTTTTCCAACCCAAAAGAGCCGCTCCCGCGGTTACGCCTACAGTCAGCTGTTGTTCGCTTTTATCTGGAAAAATTACTTTTATGCTCATTTTGAACCTGATTGTTCACTTCTTGTTTTAACTCATTTTAAAAGGGCATCACCATTTTGCTGATGCCCTTTTCTTTGTCGAAATTAACGGCATGTGCGCGTTCATTTATTAATGGTAGGCAAGCAGGGATTTGAACCCTGGACATCCACCGCGTCAGGATGGCGCTCTCCCCCTGAGCTACTTGCCTGTATTTGCCTTTCAGCGCAGCTTCCCTAGCAGGAAAACACAGCTGTGTCAAGCAAATATCTTACTTTTTCATTTCCGACGAAGCTGAATTATTGAGAATCCGTACCCCGCGCACAATATAAACACAGCCGGAAATGACGGTAAACCCGGCCGTGGCCCAGCAAAGGCTGATAATCCATATATAGCTAAAATCATGGGTAAATGTTTTATAAAGCAGTGCAAGGAAAATGGTCGCCACCTGCAAGGCCGTGGTGATCTTGCTGACCAGCGCCGGCTTGATCTCATAGGGAATCGACATCAATGTCAGAATTGCGATGCCCAGCAAAATAATGCAATCCCGGCTAATGACAATAACTGCTAGCCAGCCCGGGATAAGGCCATAAATGGCCAGAGTGACAAAACTCGTGACCAGTAACAATTTATCCGCAATAGGATCAAGATAAGCTCCCAGGGTTGTCTGGCAATTCAACACACGTGCAAACGTTCCATCCAGGGCATCGGTCAAACCGGCCACCATAAACGTGATTAATGCCTTGTCATATTCCGACTGAATCAGGAAAATCACAAAAACTGGAACGAGGATGATTCTCAAGAGTGATAAAAAATTGGGAATGTTCATGAAAATTTTTTAAATCCTCATTCAGAAATCGTTTTTTTGTCTCTTTGCCGGTTCCATTTCACCCAATCGTCCATATCCTCTTCTTCTGTAAAATCCTCCGGCGCATGAGCCTGACCATCGGCGGAAATCCGGATTTTCTGCATCGATTTCACAATGTACACCCATTGCTCCATGGAAACGGGTTGAGGACCAGCAACGGCTGTCGGCCCGGAAACCGGTTTGGGAGGCCCAAAAGCGGCGGGATGGGGCGCCGTCGCATCTTGTGTGCGGGAATTTCCCCTGACGTCAACTTCTCCATCATATACTTTAACCTGTGCCGACTGGTCATTTTCCACATCCATGCGATAAACGGTTCCACGAACACCGGCGACTGCATTCTGGCAGGATACTTCAAATGTATTGTCTCGACTCTTCAACGCCTTCCTGACATTGGTCCATACCTTGCCCACGGGAACGGAAATTTTGATGGTGCGTTTACCGTCCTGCCCGACATCAGACTGGATAAGCTTGAATTTTGTTTTTTCAGAAAAACGGACAATGCTCCGGTCAGGAAGAAGCATCTCCAAACGGCTGTTTGCGCTGGTGGACACTTCGCATCCGGCGCTTAGGCGATCATTTTTCTTAAGCTGGCGCGGATCGGTTTGATCCATGCAAATAGCTTTCGCTTCTCCCCGCAGCGATGTGATCTGCGCTACGCCTTTTGTCATTTTCACGGTCATTGGCTGTTGTGCATATGCGGCAGTGGAACAAAGCAGCATGATGACCCCTAAAGAAAAAAATGGCATTCCTTTTTTCATCGTTCACTCCTTTGCATCGTCAATAACTTAATTTTCGTTGGATTTCCCTGCAAATACATTTTTTCTCCCCTCAATCTGGGACCATAAGGCAGCGTTTCCATAACTTTACCGACCACTTCATCCATTAATTTCTCCAGATCTCCCAAAGATTTCATCTGAAGCCTTTTACGAAACAGATCAAAGCTCCTGCTGGTGGATTTGGATTGGGCGCTCCAGAGAATCTCCCCTGTTCTGGTGCTGCGCAAAGCGCACTGGACAGATACGGTTACAGGTGCATAAAAAAAACCGTTAGATGTTTTTCCTTCCAGAAGAGAGCAGTACATGGCGGCATCCGCACCCAGTAATTCTTCCACTTTCTTCGGGGAAACGGTGCCGATGAGGCTAGCGGAGGATTCTTCAGTCAAAGTCGCTAATTTGCTGTCGATCAGTCCGGATTCGATTTGAGCATAACCTTTAAAGCGGATTTCATCGTTCAACTTACTCCGGAGAATTTTCAATGCGGTGGGGTCGGCAAAACGACTTTCCACAGGCATCAGGGCCATAAGCTGAATCATTTCCAGATTTTGATCCCCTCTGTTCAGGACAGGTGATCGTGATGAACAGGCGGACA